>JBCCBL010000335.1:0-3306 GCA_039034055.1 Verrucomicrobiota bacterium
AGCTCGCCGGTCGAGGATACTACTCCAGAAGGACTCAAGTCAGTCATTGTGGGAGCCGGATGTTTCTGGTGCGTTGAAGCCTTTTTTGAAAAACAGCCTGGAGTTGTCGAAGCAATCAGCGGATATGCTGGTGGTGAGAGGCCTAATCCTTCCTACAAGGAGGTAAGCCGAGGCGCCACCAAACACGCAGAAGTCGTAAAAGTAATCTACGATCCCACCAAGACCGACCTCCGCACACTTATTGACTTCTTTTGGACTACCCACGACGTCAGCCGAGGGGATGGCGTCTGGCCTGATTTCGGTCCTCAATACCGAAGCATTCTGCTCTATGCGGATAGCGAAGAGTTAGCGATTTTTGAAACGAGCAAAGAAGCGTTTAGCGAAGTCCAGGGAGTTAAAATCGCTACCGAAATTTCAAAGCTAGATATCTTTTACCCAGCAGAGAATTATCACCAAGACTTTGCACAGAATAACCCAAAAAATCGATACATCCAAAATATCCTCAATCCTAAGCTCAAAAAATTAGGGATCTAGAGAAGTTTAAGCGAGCAGATCTTTCTAAATTTAGCCAACCTAATAGGTGGAAAGACCCCATAAGGAACTTATTCCTGTTGCTAAAAAAAGGGTCTCTTTAGTGAAACTCTAAAGAAAAAGCCTCCATAAAGTCGACTACACTGCGACCACCTACCAGAGGTATCGCCATTGCCTGGAATTTTCTAGAGAAGGTTAAACCATGAACGTAGTCAGTATAATTCTATATTTTGTTCTAAATTTTCAATACAGACGTAGTGTATCGCGGATCCAACGATATACCACAGGAATACCAACCGATATCTTATCACAAAGACCCACCGCTACATGCACAATCGGCAGGCAAATGGATAGGGTAGCCAAAAACAACGCAGCGAAGATCAGTATTTTTAATGGACGAGCTTCCAGAGAGCACACACGATGACAACTATCAGATTTGCCAAAACAAGATACCTTCCCTTATATTTGTAAATTCGTGATTTCTTAAAAGACTCAAATCACACAATATTCTGTTCTAGAAATCCGTAAGAACGGCTCCGGTCCCCGGGATATTGGCTTTCCCCCAATCGAGCATTCCCCGCAATACCGGCTCTAGACTCCTGCCCTGTTTCGTCAAGCGATATGCATCGCGCCCGAGAATTCGCTTGGATGGGTATTTTTCAACAAGACCATGTTCGACTAACCGCATCAGGCGATTAGATAAAATATTGGTCGCAATGCGTTCAGGAGAAGCCTCAAAATCCTTAAAGTGAGTGCATCCACGAAACATATCGCGAATCACCAAAAGAGTCCACTTATCACCAAAAATATCTAGCGAGCTTGCTAACGCGCATTTAGATCTAAACTTCACCGACATAAACAATTTATATTTGAATTTTACTTATAAAAACCTCCCCCAAGCAGGCAATCACCATCGTAAAATGCGACGACTTGGCCAGACGCAAGTGCCCTCTGAGGTTCATCAAAATCGATCCTTGCGCTTAACTCACCAGTCGGCGTGTAGGTAATCGGTGTCGAAGGATCGCGGTAACGCACTTTCGCCAACATGCGACATGGGGTTTCAATTTTTGAATTAGCGTAGTGGATATTCACAACATCGACACTCGTCTGCCAAAGCCCCTCCGCGGCGGGAGCATCGAAAGCAACTTGCAAAACATTACTATCGTATTTTTTTTCCACGACAACGTAGGCCTGGTTGTCTGTATTAGAAGGCACCCCGATTCCCTTACGCTGCCCTAGCGTATAGCGATGAAGGCCTCGGTGTTCCCCAACCGTTTTTCCTAGATGATTCACAATCGGGCCTGGTTGGTCATCGATAAACTGCTCCAGAAAATCATTAATGCGCACCTCGCCCAAAAAACAAATACCCTGGCTATCGCGTTTATCCGCATTCGGAAATCGCCGCTCCTGAGCAATTTTGCGCACCTCTGGCTTTTCCAATTCGCCAACCGGAAATCGTCCGCCCTGAATCTGCTGCTGATTCAGAAGTGCTAGAAAATAAGACTGGTCCTTATTCTTGTCGTTCCCTTCGAGGAGATCCGTGGTGCCATCGGTGTTACACCGGGTTCGGCAATAATGCCCCGTTGCGATTAAATCAAACCCATTCGCCTGAGCCCACTTTAAAAAGACTCCAAACTTCACTTCACGATTACACAACATATCAGGATTTGGCGTGACTCCTCGGCGATAGCCCTCAACCAAATAATCCACAACGTGCGAACGGTACTCATCGATGAGGTTTACGACTTCGAAATCAATGCCCAACTGCTCCGAAACGGCGCGACCATCGTCAATATCCTGCTGGGCGGGACAGCGGCCGAAAACATCAGTCTCGTTCATCCACACCTTAATATAGGCTGCCGACACATCATAACCCTGCTCTTTGAGCAAATAGGCAGCTACGCTGCTGTCGACACCGCCAGACATCCCAACGAGAATTTTCTCTGCACCCATTTTCACAAACTACCAATTGTCTCGAATGCGTCAATCACCGGTAACCCCAGTGATGAGCGTTCAGAATTTTGCCTTCTTGACGTTGCCAACATATCGAAAAATGAGAACCTGCAATCATGACTAAGAGCCGCAAACGTAAAATCGCAAGTGTCCTTTGGCAAGATGATCGCAGCGGTCATGTCTACCTAACCCGGGATTGGAAGGCATCCGACAGCCTCCCCCCTTTATTTTTGGGCTATGCGCAAGCCCCCCTTGCCAGCCTCAGTCGCGAAGACCCGATGAACTACGGAAAGCAGGCTTACTATTGCTACAGCAAGCGCTCGCTGCAGTTTATGGTTTCGCCAGAGTCTATACCCAATTTCGACCCGAAGAATGACAAACTCTACCTCGCCGGCTCATTCAATGGTTGGGCCGACGCTATGGGCGATGCTGACTGGCAGCTCAAAAAAGAAAAAATCGAAGGGAAAACCTGGCTCGTCAAACGCGTATCGAGACCTTGGCTCTCAGAATATGAGGAACGAAACGGAATGTTACTCTTTAAATTCCTCACTTCCAGGAATCATTGGATAAAAACAAACTCCGCCGCCCCCAATCGCTATCGAGACGCCCGCGGTATCGAAAACTATCGCATCTATCCAGAGCGCACGGGCCGTCATGTATTCAAGTTTGAACTTCCAGAGGGTCACATAAAGCAAGACGGCCGGTGCGCTCCGGATAGATGCGATAGTTTTCGATTCCACGGGCGTCTCGATAGCGATTAGGGGCGGCGGAGTTTGTTTTTATCCAATGATTCCTGGAAGTGAGGAATTTAAAGAGTAACAT
>JBCCBL010000336.1:0-3293 GCA_039034055.1 Verrucomicrobiota bacterium
GGTGGAACCGGTGGAGGCTCCGTGTATGTGGATAATGTCCATATCATCGGAGAAAATACACAATCCCTGGATGTGACGCCACCAACCGATCCATTTGTGAGAAGGATATCAAGTAATTCTTCACGTGTCAGGCTAGAATGGGATGCCAATCCAGCCGAGGATGGCGTCGTCGGCTACAACATATATCGCCATGAAGCTGCCATGAACGCGTCGACCGCTGTCAGGCTCAACGGTGACACGCTGATCATCAATCAAAACGACGAATTCGAAGACTATACGATGCAAACGGATGTTAGTTATACCTTTTTCGTGACTGCCGTCGATGCCGCTGGAAATGAATCAAAAGCATCGAATACAAAGACCCGAACGCTTACTGAAAGCAAGTCACCTGAGAGCCCCATGGCGCTTTTCATCGACGAGACTCCGGGCAGTCAGAGACTCAGATGGTGGGCCGTTAGTAATTACGATGTGGTCGCCTACCGTGTATATCAAAAAACCGAAACAGATGCAGATTTCGTTGAACTCACTCCTGCGAATGAAGCCCATGGATTCAGTTTTTTCGACCTGAGTTTCGATCCGGAGACCAACATCGAGTTTTATGTGGAAGCGGTAGACTTCAGCGGAAATATATCCGCTCCGTCCGCCATTTTCACTTTCGAACCCAATGAGATACCATTCTTCCTGCAAAACCCGATAGGAGATCTCTTCGTGAGCAACGGCGAGAGTTTTGAATACGATGTCTCTAGCTTAGCGATCGATCCCAATGGAGATCTTCTATTGTTCAGCAAATGGAATCGAGACATCGGCTTTGGAGCCGACTGGCTCACGGTAAACTCAAATGGAATCATCCGGGGCCAGCCTCAAAGCTCTGAGCTGGGCAAACATGCTTGGATAATTGGTGTCGAAGATGGCCGTGGTGGCATCTCCACTACCCTCGTGAATATTATAGTTGGACCGGCCCAACCGAGTGTCGTGTTAGTCGACTATGCGGGCCGGACGGGATTTTCAGAGAACATCAGAGATGGCGGCATGGGAAGTAACACCGGAGAATTACCAGCTGGCAGCGTATGGCAGACCATTTCTTCTTACCCAGGTAAACCGGGATCAATCTCCGTGGGCGAAGGCTCTCTGGGTGTGCCAGACAATCTATACCTAGTCTTCAATGGAGGGCTGATTTTTGGACAAGATACTGGACATGTCATAACTGGCGAGGAATCCGCATTCACCCTCCAATTCAGTTGGTTGGACGGCTGGGCATGGACCCCGGGTATGAGTATAATCGCACAATTATACTACACCGATGACAACCTGATAGACGGCGACCCGACGATTGTCGGAACCTTGTCCGCAAAACAAAAAATCAATGATCTCTGGGAGACCGTTAGCCTCACTGACGAATCCGTCTCCTTTGGCCCCGGAGCCATTGGCAAAAACCTTTTCCTACGTTTCACCGACACCGGTGCCAACGAGAATAAGTTTTGCAGGATTGATAACATATATCTCGAAATTTTAAATACCGATCCCAATGAAGCTATAAACACCTTCAGAAACGACTACGCCTTAGCGGCAGATGCTTCAGAGGATCTCCTGGATAGATCGAACAACGGAGTTTCCAACATTGCCTACTATCTCTTTGGCCTCGGAAATCCCGCCAACGTGGTTGTAGACCCCATCTGGTCGAATGACCCAGGCATGCCTGTTGCGGTCCTCGATACTGATAGCGAACTTACCTACAGCCTGTCCTGGAACAAAGATTCCGGAAATTATTACTACGAAGTCTTGGTGAGTAACGATATGATAGATTGGTGGAACGCAACTTCCGCCGATTCACCAGCGCAACTCCTCGAGCCATCCACCCTCATTCCAAGTAGTGATCCGGATTATGATTTGAGGCAATTCAGCTTCGCGGCTACAGATGAGCCTCTATTCATACGAGTAAAGCTCAGCTCGATTCCGACGAATTAGAGGTCAGCCCTCACCGTTTACAGGCGTCGACTAAACAGTAGCCTCGTCAAGATCTAATAACCGCCCCGTCGATGACGAAAGAACCTTTAGAAATCGAACAGACGGACTAGACGCATTCCAAACTGGTTACCACGTAAATTCTCGTCGCGGTTAAATTCTTGAGCAAACTCAATAAACCAGTCTGGGGTGAGGTTATATTTAATCATTAATTGGATGCTATAATCATCATAAGTCTCGCCCAAATCGACGTCTTCTCGATAGCGATAGGTTCCGGAAATTCCTGCAGTCCAGGAGGCTGTATTATAAAATACCGCAGCGGTCGCATAAAAAGCGTCATCTAGAGTCGCTTCGTATTCCCACATACGAGCCACTTCGCCGATGAGTGATACATTTGATTGGTTCTGCAAGAAATAGTCTTGGGTCACCGTTAGAGAAACCCCCTTCTCATCACCTGGATCACCAATACCACCGCTTTGATAAACAGTGCCGAGTTTATATCGCAAGTTGGGTAGTCGCGCGATGTTCATTCCCTCGATAGAAAATGAAAACGAATCGAAGGATTCAGTGTTGCTGGCTCCTCCATCAGAGTTGCGTATTCGGGTCCTTTCTTCACCAAGCGATTTAGCGAGGACACTGATGTCCTTAAAAAAGGTGTAGGCCTTGTAAATGTGGGTACCGTAGGCACCGCTATCGACCGTGTACTCCAATCCTCCGCCAATCCGTTCGATCAGCTCGATGTCCTTGTTATAGCTGTTGCCATACATTCCCGGAACAATCAGCGATGCAACGGCAAAAGTCGGACTATGCTTTCCGGCAATCACGTCAAGACGGTCGGTCGCTTTGTATTTCAAATAGAGTTGGCGCACAAAAACACCCAGGGCCTCAAAATAGCGGTCTTCTTCAGCACGTGTAATGTTTTCCATACGTAGCTCCGTATGGAGCAGGAGCTTATCCGTCAGAATAAATTCGGGTGAGGCGACAATCTCGGCAAATAGATCAAAGGCTTCGGCTCGCGGCGAATCCATATCGTAGGTCAAATCAAACGCCAGAGCGCGCAAGATCATATCTCCTTCAAGATCAATAGGCTCAAAGACGAGGTTCGTTGGTTCTTCTGCTTGCTCAGCTCGAATCGCAGACACTGTGGACACAGCTAGGAGACAAGCGAAGCATCGCGCGGCACTGCGTGCCACGGAATAAAAGGAAAAAAGGTGCTTAGCCATGATTCATTAAAAATTCTCAAAAGTCTTTTCAAAGATGTGTATCGAGGGCACTGCGGCCCACGATACCGTAGCAGCGCTCAAGGGGAGCTTCATGATATCGACTCTGTA
>JBCCBL010000337.1:0-3264 GCA_039034055.1 Verrucomicrobiota bacterium
GCACTCTTGCGCGCCATCATGATGATATCGGTGTCCGAGGTCTCAGCATCTGCCTGCTTCCCCCGCGAAATCACTTTCACGGCAACACTCGCCAAACGCGAAATAGGCCACATCGCGATCCGAATCGCCGCTAGCGGATACACCAGATAAGCCTGCAAGGCTGGACGGTAAAGCACTCCGATATTTTTCGGTATAATCTCCGAGAACAAGAGTATCGAGACGGTCATCGCAATCGTGTAGTAAGTGACGTTACCGTCTCGAAAAGCCGTCACAAACAGCGCACCGGCAAACGATGCTCCGGCAGTATTCGCAATCGTATTGAGGCTCAAAATGGCCGAGGATGTCTCCTCTATCTCGCGGCGAAACTTCTCAAGCATCTCTCCACGTTTCGGAGCTTTTTCTTTAAGACTCTCGATTTCAGTCGGAGTAGTGCTCAAAATAAATGCTTCGAGGAGTGAGCATAGAGCGGATGCCACGATTGTGAAAACGACGGCTGCGTAAAACGTTGCGATCATCGGCGAGTGCTTGCTGACAGAATCGAGCACACGCCGCACCTACTCAAGGGATCGTCGTCCGATCCGCTAGAGAACTCTTCCTTCCGATGGGAAACGGTGGTGTTCATTCTGCAAACAAGTGGAGAATCTTTGAATGGAAACCTCGCGAGTCTCTCCAAAAGCCCGCGAAGTCTTAGGGTGGGTCGGATTTCGAGCGTTGGCACGGAAATCCAAGGACGGCAGAACCATGGCAACTCTTTCAATAAAATCAAGATTCAGATCACACAATCCCTCAACAAAAGTGTCATTGGGCAATCCCTAAGAAGCTAAACACTTGACCTTCAAAAAATTTTAGCAGTTGATCCGAAATTCTCTAGTAACACTTTCATTACCGTTATGCCTTCAATACCCCGCCTACTCCTCGTCTGTGTTCTTGCAATTTTCGCTTTCTCAGGATGCGAAACCGTCCAAACAGCCTTTCGCTCAGGACTTCCTCAAACCGTCACTATTGATTCCGTACCAGCCAGCGCGGAGGTCTACATCAACGGTGACTACTATGGAATAACCCCCGTCACCACCGAGCTTCCTCGCAAGGTCACGCACGAAGTGGTCATCGAGAGAGATGGCTACGTCCTGCAACGAGAATTTTTCACCCCGCAACGCAACGAATTGAGCCAGAGCTACATCCGCTTCGGCATTATGGAGGATCTCGGGCTTTATTTTGATCTAACACCCGGCGATATGGTCACCGAAATTCGTCACTCGCTGATCCCGGTTGTCGTCTCCAATGAGCCCTTTGAGGAAATGACCTATCGGGTAATGCTGGCAGACGCATTGCTAGAATCAGGTAGTATTTCAAAAAAAGAGCACAGCGTTATATACGAAAAGCTCACCAGATTCTACACCACCAACTGACCTTTCACACATGAGCGAAATCCCGGCCGAACTCAAATACACCAAAGACCACGAGTGGCTGCGGCTGGAGAGTGATGGCACCACCGCTACAGTCGGGATCACCGCCTACGCCCAGGAGAGCCTGGGAGACATCACTTATGTGGAACTTCCCGGCGCGGGTGACAGCGTTGAGACAGGAGACACCTTTGGCGCCGTCGAATCGGTGAAGGCTGCCTCAGATCTATATGCACCGATTTCGGGGGAAGTCACCGCGGTGAATGAGGCCCTCGAAAATGCTCCTGAGTTGATTAACGATGATCCGTTTGGAGAGGGATGGATTATTAAGATAGAAGTGCCCACAGATACCGATCTTTCGGATCTCCTAGATGCGGCAGCCTACAAGGCTTTGACCGCATAGATACCCTTTCGGCCCTCCGCTCCGTTGGCTTGATTCCCCTCGTAAGCTCTCTGAATTCAAGTCGTTGCCTAAATCCGCATTGAGCTTGCGTTTTGACCCCATCACCGCTTGCCTCGGCGGTTTTCACTTCGAATCCAGCACATGAACACTCTCATTTTTCTTGCTCAGGGCGCACCCGCCAGCCCTCCAAATGCTTTCGTGCAACTCTTGCCGATGGTCGTCCTTTTGGCAGCAATGTATTTCCTGTTATTCGCTCCTCAACGAAAGAAGCAAAAGGAACACCAAAAATTGCTCACCGAGATCAAGGTGGGCGACAAAGTCATCACCAATGCCGGTATCTTCGGGGCGATCACATCGGTGAAAGAGGACCGCTTCGTTCTCCAGATTGCCGACAACACTAAGATCGAAATCGCCAAACCCTCCATACAGGGCCGGAGCGATTCGTAGGATCTCCGCCTGAGCCCAGAGCGTTAAAAAGACCCAGCCTTAAACCTTTAAAAACATGTCAGGAAGAGTCCTGTGGAAATTTGCCGTTACCGCGATTGTATTCGCGTGGTCAATCGCATCCATCACACCCCTCGAAGATAGCCCCTTCGCCGAATTTGTCCATGCGCAAGCGACCGCCGAAGTTGAGGAACTCGGCACGCTCCTAGAGCGTGCCGATGCCACCGTGGCTGAAGGCGGGGCGACTTCAACCTATGCCGCGCTCGGTGACATCATTGACGAGGAGTCCATCGATCTCTCGAAATTCTTCCCGGAAATTCCCGTAGCAGACATTCCAAAGCTGGAAACGCGCAATAGCGTCTTGATGCAAGAATTGAGGAATCGCTCAAAAGGAAAACTCCGCCGCGGTTTAGATCTAGTCGGAGGCGTCTCGGTGACCTTCCGCCTCGACAACAGCTCAGAAGACCAGAACAACGAGTTTGGCCAAGAGCAACAGCTCAACAAAGCTGTCGAAATTCTCCGCAAACGCCTCGATGGCAACGGAGTCGCCGAGCCCAATATCCGCGTGGTCGGCACCGACCGTATCGAGATCCAACTGCCGGGCCTCAACACCCGCGACAATCCCGATATTTTCGAAATCCTCACCCAACCTGCCAAACTAGAATTTCGCCTCGTTCACCGCGATCAAGTCAGAGGCACCCTTTCACCGATCACCTCCCCTCCTTCACAATATCCGGCGGGATACGAAGTTCTCACGATTGAGCGGCAGAATCGCGAGAGTGGTCAGGTCTTCCAGGATCCCTATTTTGTCAAACGCATCCCCGAGGCGAAGGGAGATATAATCCAAGAAGCTTTCGCCACCCAGGATCCAACCACCGGAGCCTGGATGGTCCAGCTAAGCATGACCAATGAAGGCGGGAGCCAACTTTTCGAAGTCACCAACCGGATTGTGAATCAAGACCGCCAGACCGGCGTTCAGCAACCCTTGGCAATCGTTCTGGATGGGGAGCTTTA
>JBCCBL010000338.1:0-3238 GCA_039034055.1 Verrucomicrobiota bacterium
TCCAAAAGATACACACACGACGTCATCAGGCCATTATCCTACTACGGCGGCGCAAAAATAATCGACCTCGGATTTGTCGGATCTTGTATGGTTCACAAAGGTGACATCAAAATTGTTGCAAAGATGCTAAAAAACCTTGAAGCGATCCGGGGTGAAGTTGAATTCAAGTCTCCGCTAGTTGTCGCCGCTCCCACCTACAATATTATCGACGAACTCAAAGTAGAAGGAGACTGGGATATCCTCCAAAAATATTCCGGATTTGAATTTAACGACGACGCCCCGAAGCAAGCCGCCCGCCGGCAATATGAGCCGATCCTGTATCTCGAAAGGCCTGGTTGCAACCTATGTATGGGCAACCAAGAAAAAGCCGAAAAAGGAGACACCGTCATGGCGACTTCGACCCGTCTCTTCCAAGGGCGCGTCGTTGAAGATTCGGATCGTAAAAAAGGTGAGTCCCTGCTCTCCTCCACCCCAGTCGTAGTCCTATCATCCATCCTCGGAAGGACTCCAACATTTGACGAATACCGAGAAGCCGTAGTCGGCGTAAACCTCACTACCTTCAAGCCCGTGCTCGAAGAAATGAGCGTTTGATCGTGCATTGTGCTGACAAGGTAAGGGACTTGACTCCTACAAGTAATCCTTCAATTCCAAGCCAGGCTGCGGCAAACGTCACGCGAAGCACCAAGCCCGGTCATTTTTCCTCTCAAAAACTCCAGGTGTTGAAAAGTATGTAGACAAGCGGAAGAGCCAGTAAATCCTTGTTATTCTTTAAAATTTTTGCGCTCGATTATTTTCCGGCGAAAATTCAGAATATTATCGCTGATAGAACCATCAGCACAGCTGTCTTCCAGTTCAGTGATTCTCTGCAACCATTCTGCGTCCGGACTTACTGATCGGACTGAATCCAAGTTATCATACATCCATGCGGAATTCAGTTTATCGCCCTTGGCCGTCCGAATTAGGGCATCTTCCGAAAGCCCAACGATATCGGGTTCATTAATACATTCGAAGTATGGATAGATGAGCCTCAGGAAAAAAGTTCGATGAAGGGATGCCGATTCGAATTTGAAGTCTTCAAATTTACCCCCATAAGACCAATAAAGGAGATCAAAAGTAGCATAAAGGTCTTCAAAAACCTCAAGATCCGTTTGGTTAGCAGCGTGGAGGTCTCCGATATGTTCCCGGAATTTTACCGGAAATGATCCAGAAGGCCATCTCCATGAGAAGACATCATTCACATCTTCGTTCATCCTTCTCAACGCAGGAATTTCACTGAATCCGTAGACTTTTATTAGACGAGTGAAGGTGCAATCAGACCCCTTGTGAAAATATTTCGCTCCAAAAAAATCATACCCTATTCCTCCAGGGGCTTCTTCGCCTTGATTGAAGAATCGAAATTCTGGAGACTCATCAATAAACCTTTTTATGAGCCATGCGGACGCGCACCGGTCAACATCTACTTTCCTGATCGTCACCCACGTTTCGGAAAACCCTGCAGTGGTCAACCATGATGCCATGAGCGCAGCGAAAAACTGTTTATTTAAATACATGTGTTTAGAAAGGGATAAGCTCGTCCTTTAATCTCAACCGATACCGCTTCTCGGGCACTATCTGAGCACCAGAAACCGCTGCGATTTTCTTTCCAATTAGCTCTTCGGAAATGTAATGTAGCGTGATAGGGCCCGTAAAGTATTCCGATATCTGATCCCCAAGTATATAGCCATCGGTATCTTCAACTAAACTGAGGTGCTCGGGCCGGCACCCCCAACTGCCCGCATGGATGTCTTTTGGCTTATAGCCCTCTAGTTGTAGGCGCTCAATATCATCCGTCTCAAAGACATTGCATAAACCAGTCAGTTGAGCGATCGCCTCACTCTTCGGTTGATAATAAATATCCTTTGGGACTCCAGATTGATCGATTCTGCCATCCACCATTACATAGAGCCGGTCTACTACCGGCAGCGCATCTTGCACAAGGTGGGTTATCCACAATGAAGTTCGATTAAAACACTTAAAAACGTCGATACACCGCTCCCACATTAAACGCCTCAAAGACATGTCTAGGTGTGCGAACGGCTCGTCTAGGATGATGATATCGGCCTCTGTCGCCATAGCGCGCCCTATCGCCACCCGTTGTCGTTGCCCATAAGATAGCTCGCCCGCTTTAACACTACGTTTCTCACCAAGTTCCATGCCCTCAATAATTTCGGAAATAATCCGAGCATTGTCCCCCTTGCGACGACATCCAATGGCGATATTTTGAACCACTGTTAATTCGGGCCAAACGACAAAATCTTGCTGAACAAGTACGCAGCGCTTGTCATTCGCAAGTCTGATTTCGCCAGAGAATTCTCTATCGATCCCAGCTAGAATGCGAGCCAAGGTCGTTTTCCCAGAACCGCTCTGTCCTATCAAAGAATAGACTTTCCCTATCTCCAAAGAGAGGGAGACTTGATCAACCGCTCTCAAATCACCGTAGGCTCTAAGAATACCCGAGGCCTCTAATAGAAAAGAAGAATCCATTACCTTAAACGCTTTAGTAGCATATACTTGCCACCATAATCAAACGCCTGAGCCACGACATAAAGAAGCCCTCCAGCGATGACTACAGCGCCCATATACGCGATGCACAGAGCCGCAACCCGATCTGGCTGTTCAAAATGAAGTAGTGTTTCGATAGATACTGCGAGAGTCGACTGTCCTGGAGGCATGTTTAGTAGGCCAGCTGGAACTTCCCTCGCAACCACCGCAAATCCTGCCAAACTCAGAACTCCCAACACTCCTTTTAAGCGATGATTGATGAGCAATATGCGGGGGAACGTACCAGCCCCGACCACGTCCAAAGTTTCATTATGTTGCCTGCGCCACGAAACACTCCCTAGTAGAGCTAGGATGGGAATGAAGACAAGTGCAGTGTGCGCTCCGATCACATAAAGCTCCAAACTATGAAGTCTAGCTACCTCATATATCGGCAGACGCCACAGGGCTACCCAGCCGATCCCCAAAAGAACCGGAGGAACCATCCAAAATATCGATAAGCAAACAATACCCAGCTGCCAACGAGAGCCACCCCATAATCGCCCCAACAGCACCCATGCATAGCTCAAAACCGATGCGAACAGAGCACTACATACCCCCACACGTATTGTATTCCAAAATTCTTCCTGATATTCATCAAAAAATTGCGTAAATGCTTGAAGACCCCCAATATTTTTCCAAAGGGCACCAAACACCATCA
>JBCCBL010000339.1:0-3237 GCA_039034055.1 Verrucomicrobiota bacterium
GGGAGCTTTGACCCTAGCGAACTCAATCGAATCCAAAAGAGACCGGTCCAATTCCATCGGAGAAGCGCTATCAGAATGGGCAAAAAAAGATCCTTACGCCGCCCTGCAATGGCTGGGTGAATCACCCGAACTCGATTCTAACAGCCTCGATCGAGCATCGTATTCAGTATTCCGTGAACTTGCGAAAGAAGACCTCACAGAGGCAACTTCACTACTCGGCGGCATCGAAGACGATTCTACCCGCCAACGCGCCGCATCTGGCATTCTCAACGCTCTGATCAGCTCCGAGGGTAATGAAGTCGACTCAATCATCGGATTCATCAACTCCCAGCCCAAAAGCCTCCAGAGCAACCTCCTCTCGAACACCCTTGGTAATCGCAAATTCAGGCGATTCGAATCGGGGGTGACTCTCGCCAGTTCACTGGAAACCGAGAACCCACAGCTTGCTCAGCAGGCATATGAGCGCGTCGCCTCCAACAATGCTCGCGACTACCCAGAGGAAACCGCCAACTGGGCCCTCGGACTTGAGGACGCAAATACTCAGCAAAAAATCCTTGGTAACGTTATTGAGCAATGGACTCGTTATGATCTAGCGGAAGCGGGACAATGGCTATCTGAGACCACGAGCAACCCTCTCTTCGACCAAGCCTATGAGACCTACGCTCGCGCCGCCGCACCGAGCGACCCCGCCAACGCAATTACCTGGGCCGAGGCCATCACCGACACCAATACACGCGATTCCGCTGTCACCAGCGTTGCCAACTCATGGGCAGAGCAAGATTTATCTGCAGCCAAGGCCTATGTGCAATCGACCCAATACATGAGTTCCGAGGCACGCGAGAGACTACTCAATGATCTGAATAAAATGCCCGGTAGTTAAACAGGAACAAAGACGACCGAACCCTGGTTTATGTTTGGAGCCTAATGAATACACGCACCCTATCCATTGTCTCACTTACTTGGATCTCCACACTCGGAGGAGCCTATATCGTTGGATCAATTCGATCCGAAAACACCGCCAGCCAGACATCCACGAACACCGTGGAGGAAGACGCCATAAGTGCCCCTGAACCTGCCCGGATCACAAATCCGATTATCTCAGACGCAGAACAGGCCGCGCTGGCGAAACTCAAAAAACTCGGAGGTGATGATATCCTGCTAAGACTCGGACACTTGAATCCGAGGATGCTGCAGGCAATGGCGCAAGATGATCGGTTCGCAAACCGTCAAAACCTCTCCTCCCGAGAAGCCGCCAGTCAGTTGATCGAAAGCTTGAGAAACGGCGTCACCAACCGGCGAGAAATTGGGTCAATGCTTGGAAGAATCGAGCCTTCGGAAATACCCGAAACCGTCCGACAACTCAGCGAAATGGGCAATAGCAGCGTCCGCGGGGTCGCCGCCCGTCTCATTGCTCGATTGGCCCGCGAAGATCCTAGATCTGCCGTGGAACTCGCAAGCGCGATCGAAGCTGACTCCATGAGAAGCGACGCCATGGGCAATGTATTCGCGGAATGGGCCCGCCAAGATCCCGAAGGCGCTATCGACTGGATCGCCGCAAATCCTGACCTCGATCTCGAAACCATTAACCGCAGCGTAAATGCGACATTCCGGTCATACGCTCGCCAAGACCTTGAGTCAGCCACCCACCTCCTATCTAGTATCGAGGACGATGCAGTCAGGACTTCAGCGACCCGCGGAATCTTCGAAGCCATGGTGCGTTCTGAGGATAGTGATCGGGACGCAATTACCGCATTTATCCTGGAACAACCCGCCGACGTTCGACCTAGCCTTGTCGATATCACATCAAATAGCCCCCGCTTTAGTGGCCTTGAAAATGGCAACGCCCTCGCCGAAGGATTTTCGGCTGAAGATCCCGCTTTAGCTAACCAGGTCTATCTAGAAATTGGCAAAGCCCAGGGACGGGACTTTCCCGCCGAAACCGCCGAATGGGCCCTCGAGTTGGAGAACCCGGAAACCAGTGAAGTCATTGTCAATGACATCATGCGCCGCTGGAGTGTACAAAATCCCGAAGAAGCAGGTGCTTGGCTGGCTCAGACCGAGCCGAGCGCTATCCTGGATGACACCTATCAAACCTACGCCTCAACCACCGCCAGGCAAGATCCGGCCAGTGCAATTACCTGGGCCGAGGCCATCACCGACGCCAATCTACGTGACGCGACCGTCACTGAAATTGCCAGTGCCTGGGCAGAGGACGACCCATCGGCAGCCTCAGCCTATGTTCAAGCAACCCAATACCTCTCAACAGAAGCTCGTGAAAGCCTACTCACTATCTTCAATGGCGATGGCTAAGCGTGCTTGAATGAGGGAAAAAGCATCCATCGATAACCAGGGTTTCCAAAATTCTCGGCCCTTCAAAATAAGGGACTGAGTTAAATATATTGACAGAATTTTCCGTCAAAAGGCAATCGGGTGCTTTCTGGGAGTATTGGGCTCAGGCCTTGATTTCGGGCGCTCAGGCGCTTCTAAGCCTTTGCCTGAGACAAGCGATGGCCGGTTGCGCGACCGAGGTAACTGATCATCCAAATCTCAATCCACAGGCGATAACGCGCATCTGAAGACAGGGTACCGTAGTCTTCGTGGTATTCGCGCGGAAGGATGAAACCACTTTGGATATTGGTCTTTTCGAGTATCTGTTGCCGCTCGTTAATTTCGTCAACCGGGGTCTCCTCGAGGGTCGCCAGCTCAAATTCGAGGAGGCGCACATATTTGTGATGCGCCTTTAGGAGGCTCTCGATAGAGCGAATGAGCGGCTTGCGGACCACGTTCCAATTTTCTGGGTAAGTGCCGCCGAACGGCATAGGAACATTATTCGTAATCAGGCGCCGTCCATCTTTGGACAGGGAGGAAATAATGAAAAAGGGATGAACTCGATTCGCGCGAGCTGGTAAGAACATGATCTCGACCCGGCAATCCTTAGTCGCATTTTCATAGACCGCATTCCGGATGTATAGTTCTTCGCCCAGCTCGGCTCGGAGAAACGACGCCTGTTTGAAATTTTGCGTCCTCAACCAATGCTTCAGTTTGATAAGCCGCGAGTCGACAGGCCACTCGTCTCGCTCGGCGACTCGATAGGTGGGTAACAGTGGAATTTCCGAAAAACTAATGGCCTCTCAATTTAATCGATTCAAACAAAGCACTTTTCCCTAGTCAGCCATAGCGTCCTTAGCCCACTGATCTCGGTCTACCGGCATAGACCACACAGCACCACTATTTTCA
>JBCCBL010000340.1:0-3209 GCA_039034055.1 Verrucomicrobiota bacterium
CGGTCGTTACGACGAGGGAGCACTTTTCGTGATCGATAAAGTCTTTCATAGTATTCTCGATTTGCTCCTGTTCATCTGGAATCACCGCGTAGGCAGTCTCAAACGGGGTGAGTATCCATTTCTGCAGCAGGGCGACTGCCGCTTTCCCTGGAATATCCTCATAAACTCCAGCGCTGGCCCGGTCGGAAACATTGATGACGCCTATTTTAAACAATTTGGAAGCGCTCATGTGGGGTCTTATTCGAAACTTGTGAAGGGCTTGGGTAGGAGTTCTTTGAAATGCCATTTAGCGGTAATACCGGATTCGTTTCCGGAAAATACGAGGGTATCAGGAGTGCTGAATTCAGCGATTACCTGTAGGCAGAGAGCGCAGGGCACGGTGGGTTTGGATTCCCCTGTGACAATGACGACGTAGGCTATCTGAAGTTTCCCGAACTGAGTGCAGGCGGATACGATGGCACTTCTTTCGGCGCAGATGGTGGCCCCGTAGCTCGCATTTTCAACATTGCAGCCAGGGATAATTGTATCTTCATTGACCAACTTAAGTGCGGCGCCGACCTTAAATTGAGAGTAGGGTGCGTAGGCATTTTTCCGTGCAGCCAGGGCTACTTTCCAGGCCTCATCGAGATCTGACGGTTGGATAGTTTGATCGGTTTCCATTGGTTTTAGCGTTTTATCAAGAACCCAAATACAGCACCACACGCACCACCCACCAAATGTGCGAATTGAGATACATTATCTTTTTGAGCGAACGCAGCAAATAGTTCATTGCCGCCGTATAGAATTGCAACGAGTAGGAAGGTCATTGGGATTGCTCCAGCTGTCATTCCTGAAAGGCTGCTGAGGAGGATCATCATAAATGCGATTCCGCTCGCTCCGAGAAGCCCTCCGTCGAAAAGAACTGCGTGGAGTATTCCGGTAATGAGGGCGGTTATCAGAGTCATCCCGAGTAACTTTCCACTCCCATATTTTTCTTCCAAAATCGGGCCGACGAGCAGGATGATGGTGAAATTTGAGGCAAAATGGGTCCAGCTGGCGTGGCCGATAATATGGCTGATCCACTGAAAATAGGCGAGGGGGCTGTTCCATCCCATGGGTGCATAGACCGTAAATAAGGCCTTCGTGGAAGCTCCATCCGTGATCGCCGCGACGACTGTGACTGTAGCGAGGAATACAACAAGGGTGAAGGTGAGCGTGAAGGGAGCGTTGTAGGAGATTTGGAAGCTTTTCGGCCAAGGCATACGGTGAACAGAAAACCATTAAGAATTGATGCGAGAGAGTGTCTTACAAGGGACAATCTAATCTAGCAAGTCGCGGGCTTGGGACCTCAAAATGGGACGTCGTCTTCTGCTGAGTAGTCGGTAGTGTCCTCGGGGATCGGAGGTTCGTCCCCACTTGATGCCTCGCCAGACCCTTTTTCGAGTTTCCATGCGTTCAGATTGACATAGTAGCGTCCGTTATATTCGCGGCCTGCGATGTCAAAGTGGACCGTGACAGCGTCTCCTTCATTCACGTCATCTAGCATTGAAGTTTTCTCCTTCAGCGCACCAAAACAAAGATCCTGAGGATACTTGTCGGGGACCGTCACCACGAACTCGCGCTTGGTGAAGCCGCTATTGAAAGTTTGCACGTCGAAAATCTTCTTAATGTTACCTGAAGTGGAATAAGCCATCACTCCAACCAAGCAGCTTTCCTTGATGAGCCAAGCGCGGATTTGCGAAATGTTTAGAGCCTCATCTCGGGTGACGGGCTTACCGATACTTTGAGCATCAAGCCTGGTTTGGGAAAAGTTCAGCGGATCTACCCCTCGGCTCCTCTATTTGCTGCTATCGATTGTCGAGAGAATCGGAATCTAGGAGTGCTTCAGTTTGCGGAGTTTGATTAGCTTCAATGCAGTTTACTTCTGTGGGGCAAGGATTCGGGGCTTGGCACTGAGTTGTTGCCTTCGACCTGTGCATAACGAAGTGTTCAAAATAAATCTGTGAGTTGATGTATTTGAAATTCCACTCTAGAGCACCTTGCTGCCTCGCTCGAATTTCTCGGCGCGTACTCCGACCCGTTGCAATGTATTGACTGGTTGTTTTACGCTTGGCGGGCATAGGCTACTCAAACCTATTAATGAGCGTTTTGACTGTCTTCCAGTTTCTGCCCGTCGATGCTGAACCCGAAGCCTTGTCGATAACAGCGGGAGTGAGTTTAGAACGACCGATGCCATTGGGGAAATATATCCACAATCCGTCGTTGAATGTGCGAATCACCTCTTGTCCGGCTGCTCTCTTTGCAAGCTCTGACTGAGCTTCTGCGCGAATAGGTTTTTTGCTAAAGTACAAAATGACACGAGAGGGGTCTATAGCTGCTACATCCGCAAATGGAGATGTTTCGAAAATCTCTACAAGATCCACTACTTTCCGTATCGTGACTGAAGCGAAAAAACCGAATCTGGATTCAATTGCCTCTTCGAAAACCGACTCCAGGTCTTTTTCAGACGCAACGCCAGAAAAAAGCACATTACCGGTCTGAAGTAGGGTTTCAACGGATTCACAACCTATCTTCTCACAAACATCTCGAAGCGCCTTCATGGGGACTTTGTTGCGCCCTCCGACGTTAATACCGCGTACAAAGGCCGCATGAGTTTGAATTGTTGTCATCACTTTGCTTCAGAAAGCTAGAAGATAGATGCATTGATGGAAGCCTAATCTCGTTTCGAACGAAACATATATGCTCCAGTTCAAATCGAGTCTTAAACGGGAATTCCAAACAAAGCATACAAGCGACTACAGGGTATGGAGGGAATAAGAACGAAAGCCTGCATTACTAAAGGTTTTGTTATATGCTGAAGTTCGGCGACTATGGGTACCGTTTAAGCTGCAACGATATCCAGATATACAGCGTTTTTATTTAATTATTATGTTTGCTCGGCTACTATTCATTTCAGCGTGCTCGAGAGGGTATCATTGTGAAATAATCGGGGTACCGATGATCGCGAATGGTCGATCAATGTTTTCCCTAAAAATGGCCTCTGTATGCTCATCTGTCCTTCCCTGTGTGATTTTTTGCATCCTACGATTCTCATCCAGGCACGAGAAACCTTCAAACAAATCTCTAGGGTAACTTACTGTTAAGTCTTCGCACATAAGTTTGCTTCCTATCTATTTCCGTGACCCAAGTCGGGGCTCTTTTGTTACTGTTAAGAAAAGACTAACCTTAAA
>JBCCBL010000341.1:0-3207 GCA_039034055.1 Verrucomicrobiota bacterium
ATGGAGAAAGTCTCCTGTAAGAATAATAGTGTCTGACATTTGTCTATTTTAATGATTTCGAATTCCTTAGGACATAAAGCGTCTAATCTACACTCAATGGGTTCCTTCCAGTGATCTATGATTCTAGTTAAAAGCGGCCAGTATCAAGAATAGGTTGTAACTATTCTCACGCGGAGTGCGCGGAGCCGCAGAGTTCTATTTCAATAGAGTTTTTCTTAGTTGAACTGGTAATAAACGCGAGAAACCATGAAGCAGGACGATGATGAGGAATACAAGGTTTCTGATCAGGGCAAATAATATGGGAATGCCTTTTACCTTTTCGCCATTCTCGAGGAAATCACATGCATGCGCCAAATAACCCTTTGAGCGGGGCCAATCGCGGATATTGAAAATCCATTCTTTTGGGAAACGGTCTTCGCCGTGGCTCGCGCCGAGGATGGATCCGGCGATCGCACCTGTTGTATCCGTGTCGCCGCCCATGTCTAGAACGGAGGTCAACGCGACATCGAAGGCCTCATTGTGCTTATGAGACTTCAGCCATGCGTACAGGGCGATGGGGACTGTGTGATAGATGTAGCCAGAGACTCCTCGTTCTGGATCAGCGAAATGAGCGTAGAATGCTGCAATGGATTCATTTCCATCCAGAGATGCTTGAATTTGATCGGTAACCTCGGGCCAGGTTTCAGAGTCGTGCCTTGAAAGCGCTTTGAGCTTTTCGAAGGCGATATCGGGTGAGTTGGCGTGGGCTGCGCAATACGCGATCGCTAGGGCTCCAACAAGAGCTTTGGGATCTGTATGGGTGAGATGCGTAGAAGCCTCGACGAAGCTTTCAATATTCTCGGGTTGATCCGTGAAATAGGCCCCAATAATTGCGCTGCGCATGGCCGGGCCATTGCCTGCCGAGCACACGCCGCTTTTCTTGGAAGAGACGCCTATACAGAGTTTTATTAAGGAACGTGCAGTAGCCATGCCGATACCGGCAGGAAGCGCGAGGAACCACATGCGCATGCGGCTAGCTAGATATCGGCGAAAGGCGTCTACATCATTAGAATGCCGCGACAGTGCTTCTGCGACCATCAGGGTATGCTCTGTATCGTCACTGAGCATCCCTTTTCCGAAAATGAAGCGATGCTTCCAGTTGCCTCGCCAGCCGAGCTTTTCGATAGCAACCGGCTTTACGCCTTCTGCAGGCAGTCCCAGAGAGTCGCCCACTGCAGTGCCCCAGATGACGCCTTCTATGACTTTCTTTCGATCACTCATTCTTGTTTGATTTTAGCTCACACTGAGGCACGGAGATACAGAGTAGTTGTCGGTAGGTGAACGCAGATTTCTTCTTTGGATTTGTTCATACGAGCAGAATATATTTTTCTGCATTGAAGCTCCCCGACCCTGAGCCTCTGTGTGAGTATTCCTTGTATTTGCACTGCGTTCACCCCTGATTCTGGGAAAGATAATACAGACCTTCGACGTTGGAAATGATTTGTTTTCGATAAACAATTTCGCGATGCCAGTTGCTAGGGATTCCGGAGAGTCCGGTGTAAGCCCCGACGATTTGCCCAGTGACAGCGCCTGTGGTGCCAGTGTCTTCCCCGAGGTCGACGGCCATGGAAACGGCGTCACGGTAGGTGTTTATATTAGCCCAGCAATACAGAGCGGCTTCCAAGGTATGCACTACGAATCCAGATGAGTGAATTTCGGATTCCTTCTTCATGTGAAATTCGGCCTGCGCGATCGGAGCGATGGCTGCACAATAGCCCGCTTCGGGCATGTCTTTTTGTAGGGGGCTCAAAGGGCTCAGCAACGGTCTTTCGATCAAGAGTAAATTAGGGTTTTTTAGGATACAATTTAGCAGTATGATGAGTTTGCGCATTATCAAACACAGTATGAGTTCCTAGGGTATTGTTGCTCACGCAGGTATCAAAACGGACATGCCGTTCTCAAACCCATCCCATGGTCCACTAAGGGCTTCCGAAAAGGTTTCTGCGAAATTTGAGCATTCTCCAATGATAGTAATCATTCGCGGCTTCAAAAGGGGTCCACTGGTTCGGCCCAGAGTCTGGAGCATAAAGTCCGTTTTGATCTTCGGTTTTTTGTGATATGATCCGCTTAAACAGTTTGCGAATCGGTATAAGCCGATCTTGAATTTGTTGGACTGGCACGAGCTGAGCAGCAATGAGTGGTATTGGCCACTAGGCATAACCCCCACCAATGACAGCAAGTGTATCTATTCGTCGCACGTTCCGTGGAAAGCGTGTGCTACTCTCTGGATCTTCCGGTTTCGTCGGTGATCAAAAAGAGGTGATAAAAAAGGGTCAGTCCAAAGGTGATAAAAAAGGGTCAGTCCAAGATATCATGATTTTGTCGGATAGTCTCGTGTCGCCTCACTCGAAATTGTTTCGAGAGAGCGCTCTCATGTATGGTCGCTTAGTTAGCGATTTGTGCGATAGCATGTATTGATGTTTTAGTTTCGTAGCGATAATCGCTTTCCTCTTAAACTTTTTAGTTTCTATCCATTGATCATGAAAAATTGAACTGACCACCTTGGCTTGTCGCTGGCCTCAGAGAAGGAGCAATCGAAGCGAAGATATACGATGGTTTGGACTACCATTGTAGACGATTGGTACGTTGGGCTGAAGCACTGGCTATTTTACAATCTGATCAAAGCTTGCATTCCAGTTTCTATGAAAACTTCCAGAATGCGAAAGGAGCTCTTGAGCGACCAATAACGAGAATTTGGGTGATTAGCGGATTGATCTTTATCGCTCTGGTTTATGTCTTTGCAATTTGGTAGGGGAAAGGGTCTTACTATTGCAGAAAGAAAGGACTTAGGTTCTGGAATGGTGCTGGGCTTAGGATCAGCAGAAGAGCGTCACGGGTTAGACTACATCTACGTAGCGCGTCAACCAGGCACAACATGTCGAGATATGTAACACTGATAGTTTCCGCGTGATTGACAGTTTGGATAGAGGGTAGGAGATTTGATTCCAAGTCAGATTTTGCTTCCATCAGCGCACATACTCTTTAACGTTGTGCGGAATGGGGTTGCTTGCATGGTTTGCCCTGTCAGCTAAATCAAAGGAGTCGTAATGAAATTTGCTATATGTTGTTTCTATTTTGCGTTATTTACTATCTTTCATAATCAATCATTTAGCCAGCAAGTGGTGTTTCATTGGAGTAATGATGCTGAATTGCATAACCCAGCATTCA
>JBCCBL010000342.1:0-3201 GCA_039034055.1 Verrucomicrobiota bacterium
ATGCGAGCTACGGGGCCACCATCTGCGCCGAAAGAAGTGCCATCGTATCCGCCTGCACTCAGTTCGGGAAACTTCAGATAGCCTACGTCGTGATTGTCACGGGGGAATCCAAACCCACCGTGCCCTGTGCTCTCTGCCTACAGGTAATCGCTGAATTCAGCACTCCTAACACCCTCGTATTTTCCGGAAACGAAGCCGGTATTACCGGTAAATGGCATTTCAAAGAACTCCTACCCAAGCCCTTCACAAGTTTCGAATAAGACCACACATGAGCGCTTCCAAATTGTTTAAAATAGGCGTCATCAATGTTTCCGACCGGGCCAGCGCTGGAGTTTATGAGGATATTCCAGGGAAAGCGGCAGTCGCCCTGCTGCAGAAATGGATACTCACCCCGTTTGAGACGGCCTACGCGGTGATTCCAGATGAACAGGAGCAAATCGAGAATACTATGAAAGACTTTATCGATCACGAGAAGTGCTCCCTCGTCGTGACGACCGGAGGCACCGGCCCCGCACCGCGCGACGTCACTCCGGAAGCCACCGAGGCTGTCTGCGATAAAATGATGCCCGGATTCGGTGAATGGATGCGCGCGACTTCGCTAAAATTCGTTCCTACTGCAATCCTCTCCCGGCAAACTGCAGGCATTCGCGGCCAGGGATTAATCGTCAACTTACCCGGCAAACCCAAGGCCATTGCAGAGTGCCTAGAAGCTGTATTTCCCGCCATTCCCTATTGTCTCGAATTGATCGAAGGACCGGTGATCGCATGCAATCCGGACGAAATCCAGGTATTCCGACCGAAGCATTAGGTCATCAAACATGCTGCCGTTGACAGGATTTGAACAACACACAACACCCCCTTACAACCTATGAACGTTCTCATCGCAGAAGATAACCCAATCCCTCAAAAGCTCCTCCAAAGCCATTTGCAGAAACTCGGTTATGAGGTTAACACCGCCAACGATGGTGAGAGCGCATGGGAACAGTTTGACGAAAACCCGAGCAGAATCGTCGTCAGCGACTGGCTGATGCCCGGGATGGACGGACTCGAACTCTGCGATAAAATCCGCAGTCGGCCCAATACCGACTACACTTACTTCATCCTGCTTACTGCAAACACTGACCAAGAGCGGAATTATCACTACGCCATGGAACGCGGCGTCGATGATTTCCTCAAAAAACCCCTGGATCGCAGTGCACTCGGGATTCGCCTCAAAGTCGCGGATCGCATCCTACAGTCGACCTCCCGCATGCAAAATCTCGAGAATATTCTGACCATTTGCGCCTACACAAAAAAGATCAACATCCCGGACGAGGGATGGCAGACCATCGAAGAGTTTATGGCGCGCCACCTCAATATCCAACTCTCCCACGGCATCGAGCCTGACTACTACGACAAGGTTTTGAAACCGCAGATCGATGAACTCAAGACGCGGAAATTTCCCTCTCAATAAACTGCAAAATCACCCCGATTTCGCATAGCGCGCCAGATAAACGCAGATCGCTTCATCAATCAAGGGACGGAGGTCTTCCTTTGACTTATGCGGTCGGAAAAGAGCCGGGAAGTTGAACAGGCCCTCAATCAACCCGTAAAACACTTTCGCCGCTATATCGAAATCCTCGATAACCAGGCGACCATCCTGGCTGGCGGCCTTCAACCAAGCGACAAAATCCCCGTTTTCCAATTCGCAACCCTTCCGAGCTTTATCTCGAAGATCCAAATTCCGAGCAAAAATCGATGTGAGGATCCGAGCCAGAGCTACTCGAGAAGGATCGGTCACGAAATATAACTCGGCATCAATGAAATGCTCGATTTGCGACTCCAATGAATGCTCCGGAACATACTCAATCTGTTTGAGACGCTTGTAGCCACTCATCAAATCCTCCAGCACCGCCCACAAAAGCGCCTCTTTGCTCTCGAAATAATTGTAGACGGTTCGTTTCGATACGCCAGCGAGCTTGGATACCAAATCCATCGAGGCTCCATCATAGCCCTGCTGCTCAAATGCCTTCACCGCACCCTCGAGGATAGCCTGACACTTCGCGGGACGCGCTAAGATCTTTTCTGCGGAATCAATCACATCTGACATTTATGACAGATTGAAAAAGTAAACTAATCAGTGCAAATTATATTTGACAGTAAACTACACTGTGTAGTTTACATCGAGATGTGAAAGCTATCCGATATTACAAATACGGAGGTCCCGAGGTCCTGCGGATGGAAGAAATACCGATCCCCGAACCCGGCCCCGGAGAAGTCTTGATACGCGTCAAATACACCGCACTCAATCCTCTAGATTGGCGCATGGTTCGCGCTGAGCCCCTGATGGTCCGACCCTACGCTGGCCTCATCAAGCCCAAGAAATTTGGCCTTGGTGCAGATTTTTCGGGCATCGTCGAGCGCTGCCATCCCTCCACGAAACAATTTGAAGTCGGCGAAGCGGTATTAGGCACCGTTTTTCCGAATGATCTCGGGGCTCTCGCAGAATACGTTTTGGTGCCTGAAACCTCGATAATCTCCAAACCTGACTCCCTCGCTTTCGAGGAAGCCTCGACTCTCGGAGTCGCCGCGCTGACAGCTCTGCAAGGAGTTAAAAAGTATAAAAGCCTCGGCACACACAGCCGTGTCTTGATTAACGGAGGATCTGGCGGCGTCGGCACATTCTCAATACAAATTGCGAAGGCCAGCCAAGCCCATGTCACCGCGATATCCAGCGCGAAAAACCACCCCCTGACACAATCCATCGGTGCCGATCACACAATCTGTTACCACGAGACCAAGATACAGAACGTGGAATGCGAGCCTTTTGATCTCATCTACGACACTGTTGGCTCATATAATCCAAGTCAGCTGAGCCGCTTACTCAAAGAGGAGGGACAACTGGTTTTCGCATCTGCAAAAAATAGCTGGGGATTTATTCGCAACATGCTCGTTGGAAAAATGAATCCCCGCATTCACATGATAGTCGAGCTAGACAAGGGCCAAAAAGAACTAAACCAACTGGTAGACCTCTGCGAGAGAGGGATGCTCAATCCCGTCATCGACAAAATATATAGTATCGAGGACATCGCCCAAGCCTTCGCATACATTGAAAGTATGCGGGCACGCGGAAAGGTGCTCGTCAAGATCGACCCTTAGCCAGTAGCAGCTCGCAGCCGGTCAACAATCTTCGACATCAGCATCTCCCAAAGGATGAGGAGG
>JBCCBL010000343.1:0-3194 GCA_039034055.1 Verrucomicrobiota bacterium
GCTTCGATGTCGGCTTGAGCCAGCTCGGTGATCATGCACTTTCCGTGCAGTTCGCGGTCGGCACGCGAGTGAGCCTGTCCACCTGGTGATAGGAGGTCAGTCGAAATATCGCCTTCTGCAGCGATGTAGGTGACGACTTTGATCTCTTCATCAATGTCGGGGAGTTTGGTGAAAAACTCGGCAGCGGCGTAGCTTTCGAGGATGTCTTTAGCCACCGGGTTTCCGGCTTGAAAGGCAGAGGCTAGGCGATCGGTGTCCGCTTCATAAAGGAATACCTGTGTCTTAAGGACTGTGGCAGCCTGCGTTGCAACCTTAGCATCATCGCTGAGTGCGAGGTCGAGAAGGACCCCGACCGAGGGGCCGCCTTTCATGTGAGAAAGCAGTTCTAAGGCAAAGGTGGGGGTGATCTCTTCAACGATGCTCTGACCTAGGATAATCTCTTTGAGAAATTGAGATTTTACTCCCGCAGCGCTGGTAGTCCCAGGAAGGGTATTGTATATGAAAAACTTCAGTGAATCTTCGCGGTGCTCGTGAGCAGTATCTTTGATTTGTGCGATTACTTCGCTCAATAACCCACCGTCGTCAATTGGCTTGGGATTCAGTCCCTGACCTTTTCGTTCTTCGATCTCTTTAATGTACGCAGTATAAAGACTCATTTATATAACGAAGATTGCCAGACCCCCCATTTTTTCAAGAACAATGTGTCTTGAGACCGCTCTATCAGTGAATGAGTTTGCGGGGTTTAGAGCCTTCTGTAGGAGCTGTTTTCAGCCGGAGAGTTGGGGCATCTATCAACGTAAATCAGATTTTGGGTGAATCGAGTCGATTTAGGGTTTCTGAATCAGAACAAACTTGATTATCGAGCGCCTTAGGTTCGAAATTTCTAAATGAATTTTTGCCTCCTTATTATCGATGTCCAGCAGGGGCTCGACGATTCGAAACATGGCGAGCGGAGCACTCCTGAATTCGAGCAGAATTTGTCTCGAATTGTCGAAGAGTTCCGAAAACAGGATTGGCCGATCATCCACGTGGGTCATGATTCCGTGGAGAGAGAGTCGCTGCTGAGGCCGGAATTGCCGGGAAACGCATTCAAGAGCGAAGCAGTCCCGATGCCTAGTGAAAGAGTATTTCGCAAATCAACAGCGAGTGCTTTTGTCAATACAGGCCTCGATACTTACTTGTCTGAACGCGGGCTAGATCATCTGATTCTAGTAGGCTTGACCTCTGATCATTGTGTTTCGACGACAGCTCGCCAGGGATCTGATTTGGGTTATAGTGTCTCGGTGATCTCAGATGCGACTGCGGCGCATGAAAAATCTGCCTGGAATGGTCAAAACTATTCCGCGGAGAAGGTTCACTTCTTAAGCCTGGCCACTCTTGAAGGGGAGTTTGCCGAAATCGTTTCTACGAATGATCTCCTGACTGGGTTGATCAATGAGTAGGTTTAGGGCTATTTTCACGACGATTTGACCATGGATGTCGCCTTCAGATGCGCTCTTCCGAATGAGACCGAGGCGGTCTCAGAAATATTGCAAGAGGCTAACGCATGGACAGCTCAGCACGGCCCAGCGCTTTGGCAGGCGGAGCAAATTTGCCCCGAATCGCTGCAGCAAGATGTAGAGGCTGCTGTTTTTTATTTTTTGAAATGTGACGGGTTGCTGTCAGGTGTATTCAAAATTCTAGATCAAGATCCCGGAGTCTGGCCTGAGGTGACATCGGGCGAGTCTCTTTTCCTACATAAAGTTGCACTTAAGCGTGCCTTTGCTGGCAAAGGTTTGGTTTCACATATCGTAGGCTTTTCTCGGCTCATGGCCTTGGAGAGAAACTGCAATTATTTGAGGTTAGATTGTGAGACTCGCAGGCATTCATTGAAGCAAATTTACATGAAGGAAGGGTTTGTTTGGAAGGAGGATTTTTGTATTGGAAACCTTATGATCTCAAAATTTGAGATGAGGGTAAGGTGATTGGGTCAGTGGCGAGGGTTTTCTATGAACTGCTTCTTGGGTTCTAGGAATATCTGGTGTCACCGATTGAGCTTCGATTTGGTTCGTGCTGCGGCAGGGGAAGACCTGGGTCTTGCCGCAGAATTTCGTCGAGTGCCTTGAGTCAAGAAGACAGTCATGTCCCGTGTGAATGCAGTTTGAGTATTTCCGGGTCGAGTTACTCTGTTTCAGAAAATTCACGATCTTTTTTATGGAAAAATCCCTGTGTGCATACTATCGAAATTGTATGCAGATCGAAATGAATCCAGTTGGGTGGTTTGAAATCTACGTCTCTGACCTAGCACGTGCGCGGTCATTTTATGAATCTACCTTTGAGGTGGAGCTGATGGAATTGCCGGCTCCGGATACTGAAGATGCGCCACCTGTGAAAATGTTGGCATTCCCTATGAGCATGGAGGAGTCGCTTCCCGGGGCCGCGGGTGCGATCTGTTATATGGAGGGCGTGGAGCCGAAGACGGGGGGTACGTTGGTGTATTTTACCTGCAAGGACTGTGCGCATACTGCAGAGCTTGCCGGAAAAGCTGGAGGTAAGGTTCAAGCCCCGAAGTTCTCGATTGGCCAGTATGGTTTCATCTCGATAGTGGAAGACAGCGAAGGCAATACGATTGGGCTACACTCTAAGGAGTAGCCTTTATATTTTCGCTCTAGATCTGATAGAAGTTTATAAGATTTCTTGCGGGATCCTCGAAATAGAATGATCGCACTCCCCAAGGATAGTCAGTAGGGGCTTTGATTATCTGCGCCCCTAATTCCCGGATGCGTTGGTGTTCCAGATCGACGCTCTCCACTTGAAATTCGAGAACCGTGGATGCGTTTTTGTCGCCCTTGGTCGAGCCGGGTGCGATTCTTTCCTGTCTTTCCTGAGAAAACAAGCTCAGTCGTGCTCCGAGCAAGACGAATTCTGAGTATTCGGCGCTGTAATTTTCTGGCTCAATTTCCAGAATTTTCTGGTAGAAATCCCTGAGGAGATCGATGCGGTTGGTGACGAGGCAAATGTGGGTAAGGCCCTGAATCATTTTCAAGTGAGTTGAGGGTTTCGATTTGGGAATCTGTATAGTTCTACTTGTTAAAATGAATTAGAAGACCAAGGCCCGTTCCTCCAAACGCTAAAAATGAACCACGAATGCACACGAATTTACACGAATCGTTTATTTCTTCGTGTGGATTCGTGCCCATTCGTGGTTAAAAGAA
>JBCCBL010000344.1:0-3182 GCA_039034055.1 Verrucomicrobiota bacterium
ACCACACGATGATTCCCAGAAAGCATCACTTCATTCAATTCCCCGAATCCTTTCTCCGCGAGACGCTCAATCTCCCACTCATCAGAATTCTCCTCCAATTCGAACGGGCTGTCGGCTCGCGGTTTTGATAGAACAAATACCTGCGCACCGTCTTTGGACTCTGTGGACACCAAGGCTCGCGTTTGACCTAAAAATGTTCGGGAATCGATGTGTTTTATCACTCCATCTCCAAGCTTTATCTTCTGAGCGACCTCTAATCCAAATTCTCCGACCGCTCCCTCTCCTTGGAGCCTCAAGGAAATCAATTCGCCCGAAGACACTCCAAGCCAGAGAATCTCGCCAATCGGGTCAAAACGAGCAGCCGTTATTGCCTGATCCTCTGCAACCAAATTCTGCAAAATCTTCGAGTCAGTATCAGTTTGATCTATCGAAACAAAGGCCAACCCATCAGCCTTAACAACAAGTATTGCACCATCCGACAAACGAGGTTCCCAGAGAATAACAGATTCGTCGTATTCGAGTTCTACAATCTGTTGTATATCCCACTCAGAGGAATTCAAAAGAGGTTTAACCTGGAAAAACAAATATAGGAATAAGAATACAAAAATACCCAAACATCCAATGCCCCCTATGATAATAGAGCGACGCATGAAACCATCTATCCACAGGGTCTTCCGAAGATCTGGCATGGGCTGCTTCATAAAATGGGTGACTTCAACCTTGCTCCAAGCGGCTGACCATCGAAATCGCTAGACTGCGTGGCATAGGATAGAATCCTTCTATCGCCAAAAATTCCTGCGCTTGCTCAGAAAGGATATAGCGAACAAAAGCCTCAATTTTTGGCGATATGGCACCTAATTCAGAATCGACTACATAGATATAAATTGGGCGAGCCAGCGGATATTGACCATTCATGCAGTTTTCAAAATTCGGTTCAAATAACACTCGATTTTCGCCATATATGGGAATTGCCCGAACACCACTCGTCTTGTATCCGATACCAGAATACCCTATGGCATAGGGATCTCTACCAACGGCTTGAACAAGAGCACTCGAACCCGGAATCTGTTGAACCGATTTTCGGAAATTTCCAGCGGCCAAAGTGCGTCCCTTGAAAAACGCATAAGTTCCCGAGGCAGAGTTACGTCCATATACAGAAATCGGACGTAGCGCCCAAAGTCCCGTCAGTCCCAGGTCGCCCCAGGTATTCTTACTTTCACCTCCCAGAAGACGTGTTTCCGAAAAGACTCCGTCAACCTCAGCTAGACCCATGCCTTTGATTGGATTTGCGGCATTCACATACAAGACGACCGCGTCTAACGCCACCGGAATTGCTAAAGGCTTGCGTCCATATTTTTCCGAGAATTGAAGAAGCTCAGCCGCTGTCATTCGCCGGCTCATAACTCCAATATCCGCCGTGCCCTCGATCAAGCCGGGTGGAGCTGTTGAGGAACCCTTGCCCTCGACCTCAACGGTAACTCCCGGATGAAGTTCTGAAAATTGAAAACTCCATACCGCCATGACATTGGAAAGCGTATCCGAACCCATCGCCGATATCCTTCCTAGAAGAACTTCATCGCCGGAGACATAGGAGCCCCACCCGGACGCCTCAGACTCCGCTTGCGCATGCAATTTTAATGAAAATAGAGGCAAGACAAATACGATAAGCTGTATCCAAAATCCAATTAGTAATTTCGAATGAATACCTCCTATGGACTGACCCTGATTCATCAGTTTTCAACGCTCACATCGTTCAGATCGATAAGGCTGCGCAAATCGGAAAATGCATCCACCCAACCTTGCGTATCATTGCCATCTGGCACGACCTCATCGAACAATTTTCTCTTTTCCAATTTCAGGCGCTCGATCTTTTCTTCGATCGTCCCTACCGCAACCATGCGATATACGAATACGGGTTTGTCCTGCCCGATGCGATGAATACGGTCCACCGCTTGGGCCTCGACCGCCGGGTTCCACCACGGGTCCATCAAAAACACCGTATCCGCAGAGTGTAGGGTAATTCCCGTTCCTCCTGCGCGGAGGCTTACCAGGATCACTCCCGCGCCCGCATTTTTTTGGAATTGCTCCACCGGTTTGGCTCGATCGCTGGTTTGGCCGGTCAGGCTCCAAATCTTCATCCGGCTATCCACACCCTTCAGCGCCGACTTTACGTGATTGAGAAGCTTTACGAATTGAGAAAAAATCACTACTTTCCGGCTTGTCTCCATCGCTTCCGAAACGCGACGAACGAGGACCTCAATCTTCCCGCTATTGTCGATATTGAATTCGTTTCCAGGTAACAGAGCGGGATCGCAACACACCTGGCGCAGGCGCGTGAGTAGCGTGAAGAAATGTGTCCCCTTCCCGGTTACAGCATCCCATTGTTCTCCTAGCTTCTCAACCCCTTCCGAAGTTAGGCGTGAATATTCACTGCGTTGCGCTGGAGTCAGCGGACAAGCCAACTGTATCTCCATCTTTGGCGGTAAGTCCGGTGCGACAACATCACGGGTTCTTCGCAAAATGAACGGCTGTATTTGCCTGCGCAGCTTTTCAACATAGTCAAAGCGCTCATCACTATCGAGTTTGGTATTGAATTCACGGCGCGAGCCAAGGATACCGGGCATTAAGTATCTAAACAGGGCCCACAAATCTTCGGTCTTGTTCTCGACCGGAGTACCAGTCATAGCGATACGGTAGTTTGCGCGTATAGCATAACAGGCTTGCGAGACCTTTGCATCGGGATTTTTGATATACTGCGCCTCGTCGAGCACTGCATACCGAAATGCACAGCCACTCAAAAGAGCACGGTTCCTCCGTAGTTGCGTGTAACTACAAATCCAGAGATCGGGGGCTTTTTCCTTACTTGACGGATTGAATCCCTGACGACCCAGAATGCGCGCCGTTCGGTCAGGAAACCAGCGGACCAACTCCTGCTCCCACACTGGCACGACACTCGCCGGACACACGATTATGTCGGGGTGTTTGTCCTTCCGTTTGAGGCGCTCAGTGCCGCAAAGCATGGCAAGCACTTGGACCGTCTTACCCAGCCCCATATCATCTGCCAAAAGTGGATGGCAATCCAGAGAGGTGATCGACCGCAGCCACGCCACTCCGAACCGTTGATATTCGCGGAGAAAGTCTGGCGTGTTTTCAATGTCTAAGTCGGCATCGCGGATCGCACC
>JBCCBL010000345.1:0-3178 GCA_039034055.1 Verrucomicrobiota bacterium
AAAGCCCAGGTGAAGATCAAATTTGTCGGTGCGGTGGGTTCAGAGTCTTATGCTGAGAAGTTGAAAAAGTTGGCGGTCCGCCTTGGAGTGGTAGATAGGATTGAGTGGTGTGGGTTTGTATCCAAAGAAGCACTGGTGGATCTCTATGCGAACGCAAGAGCAGTTGTCTACGCGCCTCAGGATGAAGACTATGGGTATGTGGCTCTGGAGGGTCAGATTGCTGGGAAGCCTTTGATTACGACAGATGACTCGGGCGGGGTTTTGGAGTTTATTGATTCTAATAATGGATGGGTTTCGGAATTTGATTCTGCAGTGTTTGCAGAAGCATTGGACGCGGCATGGTCAGATTCAAAAAGATGTGAACATTTGGGTTTGTCTGGAAGAGATAGATACATGTCGTTGAATCTGAGTTGGTCGCGTGTTGCCGAAAAGCTTATCTTAAAATGAAGATTCATTGGTTCACGCCATTCCCTCCAGAGAGGACGGATGTCGGTAATTTTTCGGTACGCGTATGTCAGAAGCTTGCGCAGTATTGCGAGCTGACGGTTTGGGTGTCTCCTGAGCACTTTCGATGGATCAGAAGATTTCGGAGGAGTTTTGAATTCAAAATGTTGTCTTATGATGCTATTGACGACTATCGCCAGGAGCTGAATCGCGCTGATGCTTTGTTTTATAATTTAGGGAATAATGCTGCTTTCCATCGGGAGATTATTCGTATTTTGAGACAGTTTCCAGGTGTCGCGATTATGCATGATCTTTCGCTTTTTGAGTGTGTATCGAGCATTTATCGCGAGCGCCTTGGTGGGGATCGAATGTTTCTCGACTTGGTAAGGCATCTGTATGGAGTTCGCTCGGAGGGAATCGTCGAAGACTGGTTGCTCGCTGGGGATGAAGCTCGCCGAGAAATCGATGCGGCCAGCGAATGCCCCTTTGCGGGTCATGCAACTCTGGGAGCGTGGGGGTTGGTGACTCATACGGAAATTCCGCAAGGGCATGAGCTGCATCACGATGTCCGCCCTCAATGGACCCTGGCCTTGCCTTTTCCAGGTGAATCCGAACTACCCGCTTCTCGGGTATGCGTTGAGCCGTTTGATTTGCTGGTGTTTGGCTATATCGGCGGGCCCAATCGTCGCCTAGTCGAGGTGCTGAATGCGTTATCCCGATACGCGCGGAGAGATTGCTTTATCCTTAACATTGCGGGGGATTTGAATCCATCGCTTGAAATCCCCAGAAAGGTTGAAGAATTGGGACTGGGGTCGAACGTGCGCATCCATGGATTTTTGAGCGATGAGGCATTGGACGAACTTCTTAGCCGGGTGAGCTTGGTCCTCAATCTTCGGTATCCGACTCGGGGAGAAGCTTCGGGGTCGTTGCTCAGGGCTTGGAGTTGCGGAGCGACCGTGGCCGTGAGTGATACAGGTTCTTACTCAATGATTCCCGATGATGTCGTTTTCAAAATACGCCCAGAGCATGAAACAGAGGATCTGTTCGCGCTGTGGGATCAAGTCCTTGGGAATCCAAGGATTATCGAAGAAATGCGAGTCCGGGGCTTCGAATTTTTAAGGAAAAATCACTCTATTGATTCCTATGTGAATGCGATACTGGACATTGCGAAAACCCCTTCACAAAAACGGGCAGGTGCGGTTCGCCCGATGCTTGAACAACGCTTTGGCCTTCTGGCCGCGTCAGTGGTGAAATTCCCCGAGCCACTTGACGAGAAATTGCTCGCGCGGATGTCTCAAGAATTGGAAGGGTGGTTTGACTGAATCAGCGTGGATGGCTTTTTAGCGGCATCTAACTCCTTGGGGCCGGATTGCTTCTGTGAATGAGGAGTGACGGTTTCCGGAAACCCTCAACGCAGATGTGTCGATGGATTCGAGGTGAATTTTATCGAGCGATCTTGAATGGTTTTCCAAAAGGGCAATGCGAGTTTTAGTAGGGCTTTTCCCTTTATTTTGCTCATGATCGCTTGGGTGGTCTGGGCCTTGATCCAGGTGTAACGTGCCTGGTCGACGACGGACCATTCGTGAAGGGGGTAGCGCCATTTTTCCCAGAGTTTGCGATAGTTGTTCTCATCTTCCATGGATTCTCCGCGAGATGCGCTGATCGCGTGCTCAACCACGCTCTGGTTCGCCACGACGGCGACTCGTCCGTTTTCTAGGGCCTGGAGGCAGAAATCAACGTCTTCCATACCATTGACATAGCGTTCGTCAAACCCTCCGAGCGCGCGAAAATACTCAGTCTCAAGTAGCCAGCAGGCGGCGGTTGCAGCAGCCCATGGAGTGAATTTCGTTTTTGGGAGTTTTTTGGCATTTTGAAAGGCATGTGCGGGAGTCGCATACACGCTGAAGTAGACCCCGGCGTGATCGATCGCTCCATCGTCGAGGCGACGTTGGACATTTCCGACAACACTGGCTTTGCGGGTATGGCCCATCCATGGGTGTTCACGTTCGATTGCTGCGCGCATAGGTTTCAACCATCCTGGTTTCAGCACTAAATCATTGTTTAGCAGGAGGAGGAATTTACCCTCGGCGCCGCCAACCCCAAGGTTGTTGCTGCGCGCAAATCCGCAGTTTTCTGCGTTCAAACGGATTTTGAAACGGGGATTGTCATGAAGCGTTTTCAGGAATTCACGGGTGCCGTCGGTGCTGCCATCGTCCACTAGGATCACTTCATAATGTTCCCCCGTCATTGTCTTCTGGAGGGATTCCAGATAGGCTTTGGTGTGTTCTAAGCCATTATATAGCGCCGTAACTACCGAGTAATCCATTGCGAAATAGAGCACTGGGCGGTCGAATAGCTGTCAAGCAACCTAAGACGGGCGGGGTCCTTATTTGCCGAAGCTTGTGTTCGCATTGGCGACAAGTGAACAATCTGAGCAGAGTTCCTGGGTGCCAATGGTCCAGTGGTTCCCTCAGGGCAAAGTAGACTAATCCGCTTTACAGGAACGCGGTTTGCTGCGATTATGCACGGCTTTTCTCTCGTTAACTCACCTTCAAAATGATCGAAGCACCAAATACGTCTACCTTTACCGCGGCAGAATTGGATGCAGAGGCAGATCGCATTTTTCAGCGCCTCTTCACCATCGAATGCAGTGCTGAGGGGTCGTGGACTTATGAGCGCTGCCAGGAGATCGCTCCGATTACGCTAGAGATCGAGCGTTTGAAGGTCGAGCGGA
>JBCCBL010000346.1:0-3115 GCA_039034055.1 Verrucomicrobiota bacterium
AGGAGTGCCATCGAGGGCTTGGTCGGGTAGAAATATGGAGATAGCAAAGGCATCATCGATCGGTTGAGCGACGGCTCTCAGGCCATCCTCCCAAGTAATATAAGCCCAGTCGGCGCTGATTCGCCAGGATCCATCGACACCATCTTCGCGATTTGAATCCACATCTTGAAATCGGCCGAAATCAATCGTTTCTTTGATCCCACCATCCTGATCGACAACATCCCATTTTCCGCGGTAAAAGGAGCGGGCGTTGCTTCGTTTGCGGAAAGCGGAGATCGATGTGGCGTAGGTCGGTTTGGTTTCTCGGTATTCGGTGGCCCAGATTCCTGGCGCTCGAAAATCAACGCGGGCGGCGATGGTAGTCTGACCGGCATTTTCGTCGTTGAGTGCTTCTCCTGGGTTGTAGAAGATAGATTCATATTTGTCGGGTAGTTCTTTGAGGATCGAGAAGTGTCCGGAGTCCCAATTGATATGAAGTTCATCACCGCGTTTCACCCATCGTCCACGCAGACCGCGCGTGCCGTAGGAGGAGAAAGGAAAAGAGCATCCGGCGGTTCGATTGTCTTCAACGATAATGTAGAAAGGAAGCCCTTCTTTGTTTTGAATCTCCCAAGTTCCAAAAAATCCCTCGGCGGCCGTGAGTGTGGTGTTGCGACGTCCAGCTTCGTCAGGCGGCACTGAGAGTTTGCCAACTTGGGAATCTGGCACCGAAATGGCCGTTCCAGATACCTGCGTTCCATCTTGGCGAACCCAGTTTACTTGGTAGCTGACGGCCCCTCGGAATATTTCAAAATTGTCTCCGAGAGATCCAGAAATGATTGCCTTTGGAGTGATCACTGAATCAAGAGTCCAAGTCGCAGAGTGCACGAGATTGTCTGCGGTGAGGTCAAAAAAATAGGAGGCCACTTGGTTTCCCTTTAGGATAAGATAGGCTTTCTGGCCGGATTCTGGGAAGCTGGCTTGCCACACGCCTTCGAAGGTTTCGGCTAATTGGGTCTCTTCCTCGCTTTGCGCGAGAAGAGTTTGGCCGATCAGGATTGCAGTGGTCAGGAGGCTTGTGAACAGGTCTTTAGGCAGCTTCATAAAGGATCAAGCAGGAGTGAATAGGGAGGCCTTAGGAGCTTTTCAAGCGTAGAGGATCATCTTCGTAAATACCGGACCACTCACTGAGTTTTCCGAATCCAAGGATTGAGACTGAGATGTTTCCGTTACGGATCGCGGCAATGTCTGTGTTTTCTGGAATTTCCAATTTGCCATTCGTTGAGAATTCAAAGCGGGCCTTTTGATCGTCACCGATTTTATAGAATGAGAATCCGGGAAGGCGGATCGGATGGGTGTATGCGACTTGGGTATTCTCGTCAGATGCCTCGGGGAAATTTATGTTCCAGACTCGGCCCAATTCTGCGCCCTCGCTCAAGGCACCTGCAATCATTCTCGGAATATGGGCTTTGTCGGACTCAACCGATTCGATGACAGCTTGCTCATTCAAAACGCGCTCTTCGGTGGCGGTGGTGTAAGCATGCTCGGGAAGGGCTTTGCTGAAAGCGATCGCGGGTATTTGATGAAACGATCCCTCAAGGGCACCCGCAACAGTTCCAGAGCTGTAGATATAAGTGGCGGTGGCGTTATACCCTATGTTTATACCAGAGAGGACGATATCTGGTTTTTGGGGTAGCAGGTGATGGAGGGCAATATTGACGCAGTCAGATGGGGTGCCGTCAATGGTCCAGGTGGGGACTGCGAAGGCGTCGGATTTCTCAATTTGCAGGCTGCGGTGGCGTGAATAGGCGCGTCCTATCCAGCTTTGTTCGGTGGCTGGAGCGACGACGTAGACTTCGCACACTTCGGATGCTGCTTCGACGAGCGGAGCGAGCAGTGGAGACTCGATGCTGTCGTCGTTGGTAATGAGCGCTATGGGTCTGGACATGATTGCTCCGGCGTCTATGTCGTGATTCTTGGAGGAGTTCAATCGGGAATTCAGTCAATCCCCCTGATTTGGAGATTAGTCCCTCGAGTCGATGAGCCGGGGCTGAGCGGTCTCTGGGTCGAACAGTACTTTAAATCGAAACTAACTCTAGCGATGATTCACTAGGCTGGCTGCTTCTTCGGAATTCGGATGAAAAACTCAGTTCCCCTGAGCGTTGAAGTCTTAAACTCGAGGCTTCCGTGGTGGGCTTCGACGAACGCCTTCGCAACCGCCAACCCCAGGCCGGTTCCCTGGCGTTTCCCAGAGGTGACGAAAGGTTCTAGTAATGTGTCTTGGATCTCTGTGGGAATGCCCGGTCCATTGTCGACGATTTTGAAAAGGACCTCGAGATCAAGCTTAGTTGCAGAAATGTCTATGCGACCGTATTTTTCCTGTTCTAAGACATCGAAGGCGTTGGATAGAAGATTTTGGAACACCCTTCTCAGGCGAATTGGGTCTGCGTGGAAGTGGGCGTCGTCGACTTGCCCGACAACGACTTCAATTTGGCTGGATTCAAAAAAGTTTGGGAAATTTTCAGGTAGCGAATCGATGAACTCGGCAGTGTGTAAGAGCTGAGTATTCAGCTGGGTATCTCCGCGTATGTAGGCGAGGATGTCTTCGGTCATGTCGACAATGCGGTCAATTTGCGACCTCATGGTGCTGCAGACTTCTTGGGACTTCGTGTCGGTAGACTTGCAGCTGAGCAAATCGACTCCGAGAGAGATTGAACTGAGAGGATTGCGAAAATCGCTGATAAGTGAACGCATCGTTTGCCCGATGAGGGTCATTTTCTGCTTTTTCAAAAGCTCGGTGACGTAGTGATCCGTGGTCTCGTGCAAATGCCCGACGAGACCGTCCAAGACGCAGCGCAGTGGCAACTCGTTTTGGTCGATGAGTTCCTCAATAATGTCTTTCGGAATATGAAGAAGGACGGTTTTCTCCGTTGTCGAAGCGCTCAGAGATCGAGGTTCTCCGCTAAAGATTCCGAGTTCTCCAAAGTGCTCCCCGATACTCGCTCGGCCCACCTCTTCAATCTTCTTGTCGGCTAGCTGTTTTGTGAAGACGACTGCGCCCTCAATGATTATGTAGATGCCGTCGAAGGGTGTGTTTTCCGAAAAAATCGCTTCGTTGCTCCGGAATGTCCGAACG
>JBCCBL010000347.1:0-3042 GCA_039034055.1 Verrucomicrobiota bacterium
GAAACAGATTGATGGGTATCGAATTAATCGATACAAATTATCGATCTAGACTTAGATCGTATCACAGACCTCCTAATTGAAGAGGGCGTCGATGTTTTGGGCTTTGTTGACCTTTTGAGACTTTTCCTGAGCGAGGCGTGATTCTTCTTTGCCTAATTGGGAGACAAGCAAGTCGATGTTGGGAATCAAGCGGAGGAAGGCATCCATGTCCGTCTTCATCCAGGTAATGTTGCCCGTTTTCAAGGAAGCGTTTTCCGGTTTGCCTGAAATGGTGAAAAGAATTTCCAGAGGTTTCGGATCCGATGTGGATGCTCTGAGGACTACGCGATTGTCGACGATGGTCTGCGGTAAGGCGTAGATGGGTTTGCGGAAGTCGTTCACTCCATTGGAGATCGCAGTGTCTTTCCAGCGGACGTATTTCGCGTGGATTTCTTTGAAATCAGATACGCGCGCACTGAGGTCGCTATCGGCAAGGGGTCCCCGAGTCGTCGTTGTTTCTAGCCAGGCGTTGAGAAGCGGCTTACTGCTTCCATAGGTCTGGCCTAAGACCTGACGAAAAGCCAGGATGTATTGGTAGTTGGTCCCGGTTTCGTTATAGATTTTTTGCAGGGTAAGCGCCGGGATTCGGCTGCCGCGTGCAGTATTATCATACATTACAAGACCAGGGATTGCTCGGCCGCTGGAGTCGGTTGCCGGATAGGGCTCGGGCCCGGTAATCGTCGGATCTGGGCTTTTTTGAATGGTGAGTGTCTCGAAGGCTGGTGCTGTGCTGGCAAAAGTATCTGTTGGAGGCACATATTTGAGCTTGGTCCACGCCGGAATGTATGACTCACGGTTGTCGAGTTTTTGGCTCAACTGCTTGACCAGTTGCTCGAGTTCGCGTGTGTCGGAATTGCGCCTTGTAGCGCTATCGATCAGGCGACCATTGGCATTAAACAGCATCAAAGAGGGCTGTGGTATTTGGCGTATTTTGGGATGAAGGCGGCTGAACTCGTTTATAAAATATCGATCACCTGAAGTCATTCCAGCATCTGCTTTTACTTTTCGGTATTTCTTCTGAAACTCGGACATATTGTTGTCAACGCTGGCTAAGATCACCTTCACCTTGCCGGGATGAGCCCGTTTCGCACGGTCGACTTCTTTCACAAATGTCTTGCTGTATCGATCACACCATCCACAGGCGTTGGAACCGAAAAAGAACAGGAAAAAGTCCGCTTCGGCGAGCCCATCCGGGGTTGCGGGTTGAACCTGCCCTCCATTAAGCACCCCAACGCGGTCGCCCAATTGTTCAACCAGGCGCCCACGGAATCCTTCGGCCTTTGCTTTACCACTGGCGACATCGTTGGCGCGTTCCTCAACATCAGTGAAGCCCACCGGAAGGGTCAGTGCGTAGTCTTGATAATCAACTGAGACGTTTTCGATGTCTGAGAATCCTGCGAACCTGACCGGAGTCCCCGCGGTTAGCCGGAGGCCTCCCTGGAATTCTACCGACTCGATCAGGACGATCTCCGCGGGCCAAATGTCTGGGTCCTTATAAATCTCTTGAATCCCCAGCTTTTTCGAGGTGCTTACCGGTGCCGCCATCGGTTCCGGAGCAGGAGGCGTGTCGTGGCCATGAGCAGGCTCATCGTGACCGTGGTTGGAGCCATCGACGTCGATGCCCTGCTGCCGGAGCAATTCGTTGGCCTGGCGCATCAACTCCTCCATGGACATTCCTTGAGTGCTCGGTTGGGCCGAGAGCGTCAAACCGAGGAGGCAGCCGGTGATCCAGATTCTGCTCAGAATAGATGAAAGATTGCGAAACAATTGAGATAAGAGAGTCATCGTTCAGGAGAAGTTTCAATGATGGGTGTGGAAATCAAAATCTCGTCGACATGAGGGTTTGATTGCTTGTTCCGCTTGTCAAGGTCGGCCCAGGGATTTACTAGGAAAACTGTCCAATAGCCGCTGATTTGTCTACTCAGATTGAGGCTTAAAGAGCGGGTGAGGTCGACAGTCCATTATCTCTTCTATAAGGATCGTTGATGGTTGGGCACGCAGAAGCGAGCAAGCTTGAGCGGGTGAGGTCGGGACCCTAGGAAAAACCTATGATCTCTACACAATCAGAAAAACTACACAAACTCAGGCCCGTTCTCCCCGTCATCGCAGTCTTGGGTTTTCTATTCATTAACTGCCCGTTCCTCTACTTTGCGATTTTTAACCGCGAAGTCTACGATGCGGGGATGAGCAACGGCCTCGCATTGGTGTTCATCGTTGAGGCCTTTTTACTCCTCATATTCTTCGCCATATTGATCGCTAAGCTGGGATGGACGCGCCCGGGTTGGTTCTTCTTTGTCTGCATGTCTTTGCTGGGAAGCCTCGCATTCAGCATCCCATTGCAACTCTATTTAATGAGCCGCAACCTGGAGACCCCAAGAGATTAGCGCGACGGCTCCCGGCAGCGACTGCGCTGACTGGTATTCAGAATTCGGTAGCGAATCTCAGTTGCCTAGAATATCATGATACTTTGAAGTTTTGCACATGAGCCACTCTCCTGATCCGGAACATATCAAATCAGTCATTCTAAGCCGAAAAACGGAGAAGGTGCTCGGGGATCTGGAGAACGTACGAGTCCTTTCGGAGCCAGTGCTCAAAAAAAATCGGCAGATCGTGCTCGACGCACTCGAGACCGCCGGCTGGGCCCCTTTCCATTTTCCACGGAACGCAAACGGACTTGCCGAACCTTGGCGAGCGCATGTTTTGTGGCAGTCAGAGACTCTAAGACTTGCCAAATACTTAAAAAATGATCGTAAGGTCGCGAGCAAAGAACCCCTACTCTGTGCTGGCTGCCATGCCTTGGTAATGGTGACCTGGCTGCCAGAGTTTTACACCGAAACCCAACGCGACGAGACTCAGTTCAAGGTAGACGCCCAACGCACCCGCGATGAAGAACATCTCGCCGCCACCTCGGCGATGATTCAGAATCTTCTACTTTTGCTGACCGCACACAAGATGGGCAATTATTGGTCGAGCGGTGGCATTCTGAGGACCCCGGAAATTCTC
>JBCCBL010000348.1:0-3002 GCA_039034055.1 Verrucomicrobiota bacterium
GAAGCGTTTCAAGTTTTCTACTTTTCCGGTGGTCGATAATGATGGCCGCCTGATGGGGTTGATTCCAGGACGGGTCGTCAAGCATCGCTATCGCGAGAAATCGGTGAAGGAGGCGATGTTCAAACGGGAGCAGGTCTTTGCGCTCTCTGAAAATGAGCTGGGCACGGATCCGATTGGAACGGCCGACCGCTTTTTCACCGAGCATCTGGGAATCCATAAACTTCTGGTGGTAGACAGCCAGGAGCGTTTGAAAGGCTTGTTCACGTTGAGCGATATTGAGCGGATCAATGAGGAGGCGACTGCTTTGCTAAAACCAGCGCGGGATGAGCAATTCCGTCTTTTGTGTGGGGCTGCTATTTCGGCAAAGCGCCTTCCTGACGGTAGTCTGGATCGCGATGGAATCATCGGCCACGTAGGTTCGATGGTCGATGAGGGTTTGGATGTGGTCGCGGTGTCGACCGCTCATGGATTCTCGTCGGGCGTGGGTGATTCGGTAAGGTTGATTCGGGATGCTTTTCCGGATCTCAGCATCATGGCTGGGAATGTCACCTCGGGTGCTGGTGTTGAATACCTTGCAGACTGTGGGGTGAATATTGTAAAGGTCGGGCAAGGCCCCGGTTCGATTTGTACGACACGCATGGTGGCTGGGGTGGGTATTCCGCAGATGACGGCCTTGCATGTGGCGAAGAAGGCTGCTCAAGCGAGGGGGGTTTCGATTTTAGCAGACGGTGGTATCTCGAAATCTGGAGATATTGTGAAGGCACTGACTCTGGCGGATGGAGTGATTTGCGGAGGGCTTTTGGCGGGCAGCGCGGAGGCTCCCGGGCAGATTATGGAAATCAACGGCAAGATTTATAAGCAGTATCGGGGTATGGGCAGTCATGCTGCGATGGCGGAGGGATCAGCGGCTCGTTATGGTCATGAGGTGAAAAAGGACCTCAATCGCAAAGCGGCCGCAGAAGGCATCGAGGCCCTCAAGGAAGTTTCTGGAAGTCTCGACACGATCCTCGCTGAGCTGGTCGGAGGGCTTCAATCTGGAATGGGCTATCTAGGGGCTCATGACCTGAGCGAACTGAAGGCCAATGCGCGCTACATTCGGATCAGCCCGGCCGGTCAAAAGGAGGCCGCTCCGCATGATGTGATCACCGTGAAGACTTCCGATTCTTCTTCGGCTCCCTCCTCCTATCCAGGCGCGTGAACAAACTTCAAGCCAGCAGCATTTTAACGACGAATGATCATGAATTCACCCCACTGTTCCGTTGAAGGAGAATATCGGCGCGGCTTCGTATTCACAGGTCGATCCTCCCCTAATGATTTTTAGACGATGGCACTCACACCGTTAATTAGTAAGATTGTCACCGATACCGGCATCAGTATGGGTGACGAGGGCAAGGGTCGGCTCATTCACGAGATCGCCGCAGAAATTTGCCGGACCGAGGGCAACGCTCATGCCGTCGAGATGGTCGCGAAGGTCAATGGGGGCGCAAATTCAGGGCATACCGCTGCGGGCCTTAAACTGAATTTGTTGCCGTGTGGGGTGGCGGAAAAGGATGTTCGGGTGCTTGCGATGGGCTCGGGGGTGGTTGCTGATCCACGCAAGCTACTTTGGGAGGCTCGTCCTTTGGAGGCCAAGGGGTATGCGATTTTGGAACGTCTTCTTATCGATGAGCGGACCATGGTGAGCGATGTTTTCCACCGATTACTCGATTTGGCTTATGAGGACTACCGCTCAAATATTCTCAAAGAGGAACCTCGGGGGTCCACGGGTCGAGGAATCACGCCGGCTTATGGCGAGGAGACGGGCCAGACTCAGATTTTTTACGCGCAGTTTTTGAGTGATAAGGATGCTTATGCCCGCAAGCTCAGGTTCCGAGCGGAGCGAGCCATGGCGACGATCCAGCATGTGTGTCAAGTGAGTGAAGAGACTTGGGATACACTCTTTGAGACACTCACTGCAGCCGAACTGCGCGCGAACGCCGAAGCGATTGAGCTGGGAGTCTTCTCAGAAGCGGAATTCGACTTTTTGCAGTTCAAAGGAGCTGATCCATTCACTGTGAATCTCGATGTGATCGTGGATGCTTACTGGAATGCAGGTCAAGTCGTGCGCGAACAAATTGGGGATGTGCGCCTGGAGGCCCAGGCCATTTTGAAAAGGGGCCAGTATATCCTCGGGGAGTTTGGGCAGAGTTTTTGGCTCGATAAGCGGCATGGGTTCGCACCGAATGTCACGGCCTCGCACACCTTTACCCCGGAAGTTTTCCAGTCGCTTGGCCTGCCCGTCCAGCCGGTGCATAATATCGGAGTCTGCAAAGCGTATGATACCAAGGTTGGTACGCATACATTCCTCACCCAATTGACCGACACTCACCCCTTGGGCCGTCGCTTGATGAAGCTAGAATTCGGAACTTCGACCGGACGGCAACGGATGGTCGGGTGGTTTGATGCGGTTGAAAAAGGCGATGCGATTCGTTTTGGCGGGGTCCAAGATCTCATGATTAATAAGATCGATGTCCTGGGCGCCGGGGAAGACTGGGTGGGTGAGTTGAAGATTTGTACTCACTATGAAGATGTCGACGGCAAGGTATTCCGCACGGTTCCGCGTAATGAAGCTCTGCGTAAAACACTGAAGCCGCGCTACGTCTCAATCCCGACCTGGGCAGAGGATATTTCAACGGTCCGTTCGTTTGAAGATCTTCCGGAGAATGCGCGGGTGTATATCAGTTGGATGGTGCGGGCGACCCTTGATGTGGCCTTTGAAGGCGATATTCCAGACAATGCGGTGCTGCCAAATGTCCGCTATATCGGAGTGGGCCCCGAGCCGAAACAGATTATCTCTGATCTTCCAGACACTCGGGCTTTGCTCGATGCGGCGATGGAGTTGGTCTAGGGACGTTTTTGTTTCCGAGTAGCTCCATCTTTCCAGAATCCTTTGACGAGGACTTCCTTGGGTGCTTGGGGGAGGCCGTATTGATTTGTATTCAAATTTGTCACTACAAGGTTCA
>JBCCBL010000349.1:0-2997 GCA_039034055.1 Verrucomicrobiota bacterium
CTTGTCCAGCAAGTGCCCTCTGGCCGCAATAGAACACCCCCAGCCCGGCTTCTGGATGTTGAATCGAAGACTTGTCAAGTCTGAGAGTAAACCCGACCCTCTTCTGTAGCTCCTTCGAGAAGGCCCTATGCATCGCTTTTTACGGACTCTGAATGGCCTCTTATAGATGAAACACCACTACTATCTACGGAGTATTTTGCCGAAACAGATTTTCCTGACACAATTTTAGCGGGCGTATCCGAATTCACTAGCGTTTCAAATCTCGTGAAAACGGTCTTAATTGATTCCCCCTCCACACCAGTCGAAGACCGGCCGGCCTTTGATAATTTTCCGGATGCTGTGCCAGTTGTAGATTCGGGTGGACAATCTGGTAGCAGTGGATCGGGACAGGACTCTTCGGATTCGGGCGATCAGTCGGGAGGCTCGAATGATTCGTCGCAGGCGTTTGAGGGTTGGGTGGTCGATCCGGTTTATGAGCTTCTGTATCTCGATGAGACGACCGAGTGGATTTATTCAGAAACGTTTGGATGGGCCTATCCGTCACCGTCTGCCGACAACGGAATCTGGTTCTTCTTGAATGATACCCGAACCTGGTATTGGTCGCAGGACACTTCTTTTCCATATGTCTACGATGATACGGACGGTAGTTTTAAGTATCTCGCGGAAAACAATGGGATTCGCTTCCTCTATGATTTCTCTCTCGATACTTGGTTGCCGATCAGCGAATAGGGCTGAAGTCGAAGGCTGAATCTCATTGAGTGTGTCTGGCAATTACTTGAGACTCGATATGGTTGAGGGTTTTTCGGCTTTAAACATGTCGTGAGAACAAAAAATGCGACCCGGGAGCCGAGTCGCATTTTTCAAAATTTTCATCTTTGAACTAAACTTCTTTAGGCGGCTGCGCTGAGCTTCGCTTTGAGGTCGTCTTTGGACGTGAGGCCGACGATTTGTTCTACCACTTCGCCTCCTTTGAAAATGAGCATAGTGGGGATTGCGCGGATGTTGAATTTCGCGGCGGTTGCGCTTGCTTGATCCACATTCACCTTGCAGATCGAAACGGTTTCGCCGACTTCGCCAGCCAATTCTTCGAGAATCGGGGCAATCGCCTTACACGGGCCGCACCAGGGGGCCCAAAAGTCTACAAGCACTGGGGTCGATGCTCCAGTGACAGCTTCTTCAAATGATGAGTCGTCGAGTTCTTTGATGTTTTCGGCCATAATTGAATTCCTAATCGCTTAGAGAAAAGGCAAGTTCTCCAAGACTGCAAGCACAGTAAATACAATTGCCGCAACTGCAGCGATTCCCTGCAAGCCTACGGCGACGAGATCGCCGCGAGAACTGTCTCTTCTATCATCAAAAATGATTTCAGGGTCTACAGGAGGGATGGTGGAAGTAGGAGACGGGGCGGCTGACGGGGTAGGGTTATTCTTTGCTGGCTTGGCTGGTTGGCTTGTTGAACCTGAGCCTTCCGACTTGGATAACCTTGAGGGTTTTAAGCCAGTCGGTTTTGGGGCGGCGGGGCGTGGCTTCGGAACGGTGGCTCCGTCTGACTCAGCCCCAGCTGCCGGTGTGATATTCGGGGCAAATGGAGTCTGCGTCACTTTAAACTTCGGCTTTGTCGTTGGGTTGATCGACGGTTTTGCCGGAAGCTTACGTGGTGAATTCTGGGGTGTGAAATCGCTCATTTTTGGGTCCCTTTGTTTTAGAAATGTTTCAGCGATCCTTCATTTACTGAGGGATATTCTTTGAGATTATGTCAGTCAACTCTTCGCGTTCGACGCTTTTTAGAGACTTTCCCTGGCGGTCAAGGGTCTCGAAAGTCTTCACTAAAGTCTCCGTCAACTTGTCATGAGTTTCCTCGCTGCCTCCAACAACCGAGAACTGATCTGCTTGCGTAATGCGTTTGTGCCCATCCTGATTATCGAGGCCGATACCCATGAGGTGGGTGGAATTCGAGTTGTTATTGGTTTCAGGCATCTTGGGTTAGCGTCTTTTCGGCACTCGTTACTTCTTCATTAAGTCGACGGCAATCTATGTCACCAAAGGGGACGTTTTGTTCAATGGAAATCTTTCTCAAGCGTGTGAGTTCAAGCATCGCAATGAATGTAGAGACAAGCTGGGTTATCGATATCTGCCCTTCAAACAGATCTGTGAACAGGAACTGTTCGCGCACCTTTAGGGTCTCGAGAATCTGCTCCATGCAATCCGAGACGGTAATTTGTTCATCTTGAATTTCGCCTACGACCATTCGCTCGGAGAGCCTGCGAAGGACCTGGTTGAACATGTTCCAGACTTCGATGCGATCACTGAATTTCAAAGGTCGTTCTTCGGGCTCAGCATCCTCATCTTCGAACCGTCGGGGTGTGATCGTTTGTGCCTGATTGATCATGTTCTCAAGAGTCGCGGCGGCTTCTTTGAATTTTCGATACTCGATCAGTTGTTGGACGAGTTCCCAGCGTGGGTCGAGATCATCATCGTCCTCTTCAGGGTCCTCATCTTTCTGCTCGTTGCGGGGTAGGAGCATTCGGCTTTTGATATACATCAATGTAGAGGCCATAACGAAGAACTCGCCTGCGACCTCCAGGTTGAGTTGCTCCATCTTGCGGAGAATAGCCATGTATTGGCCGGTCACTTCAGCAATCGGGATATCGTAGATGTCGACTTCGTTTCTCCTGATCAGGAACAAGAGTAGGTCCAAGGGCCCCTCAAATACGGGCAGGCGTATCGGAAGGTCGGGAATCTTTATTAGATTATCTTCAGCGGGCTCACTCATCTAGCAGCTTAGAAGTTGATGAGACGAGCCCGCAATGCGATGCCAAAATCGTCTTCTCGGTCGGATCCGCGAGATACTTTTACGCCGTATTCAAGCTCAAGGTTCCGCCCGAAGCGCTGTGAGACAGTATATATCTGTTCGGTAAGGCCGCCAAAGTTGTTATCGTAGCGCATTCTCACTCCGAAACCGAAACGCTGCGAAAATTGATAGCGAAAACGGGCTCC
>JBCCBL010000350.1:0-2977 GCA_039034055.1 Verrucomicrobiota bacterium
ATTCAAGTTCGATAGTATTGAGAAATTGACGACGGTAAGTTAGGGTGCAATCGAGGCAGGCTAGGAGGTGGTCTAAGAGTGCTGCGAGATCGCCAGATTGCTGAGATAGTGAAGTCCGCAGCATTGTAGTGATATTTATCGCGCGTTCGAGCCGTCTGCCAATTTCAAGAAATACCCATCCATGTCCTCGTGTCATATTTTCCAATACGACTCCAGAAAACGCAGAGAGGCGATCAATAGTGACTTCGAGGAATCCAAATGATTTTTCGTCCAAAGCGGAGTCCTTTCCGGGAGTCTGTGGAATCGAAAGTTTTCGGATGATTTGCATCGCATCATCGCTGAGTCGTTCACGAACTGTGGTCGCAGTGCGTTGAATTTGCTCTATGTTGTCAACTAGGCTACCGGGCATTTTGGGGTCCCAAATCAAGGAGCTGAGGACCTCGATCGTTGCCGAAAAATCCCATTCCGTAGGTCGATCAATCTTTAGGCGAGGAAAGTCCTCGGCTGAGATCATCGCTTGAAGTAGTTTGCCGAGACCGTTGAGGGGATCGTTGCCTTCCGGTTCGATTACCGCTCCGACCAAGACGCGCATGATGCGAGCTAGGTGTTCGGTACGCTCGGCATAGCGACCAAGCCAACATAGATTATCGGCCAGGCGGCTAGGCAACTGCGGCCGCAAAGTCGTGGCGTTGACCCTTTGAACGCGCGGTTCATCTCTCTGGCTTTCGGGGCCTTTATCACGCTCCTGCGTGAGCCAAATATCTTTGCTTAAGCCACCATTTTGCATGGATACATTCACCAAATCGGTCTGAGGGGCAATTCTACCGAGGCCTCCAGGCATTATGATCCAGTCATCCCCATGTGGTATCATAAAAACGCGTACGAGGAAATGACGCGGGGTGATTTGGCCATTTTGAAATACGGGGGTGGTGGCCCTTGAGACGATCTCTTGAGCACACCAGAGTTCTGGGTTCTCGACAATCTGGTTTTTCAGCGAATCGATTTCTGCGCTGTTTAAGTGGGGTCCAAAGAAGCTGTCTCGACCGTGTTGCCGGTATGCGCGCTTGATCACCAAACGACTGATGTTTTCAAAGACATATGCGCGCTCGCGGCTTTGGCCACACCACCAGGTCGCAACAGATGGCATTTTCAGCTCTTCGCCTAGGATGTGTTGGCTCAAATTTGGTAAAAACGCAGGTAGGGCGGGAGATTCTAACACGCCTGTTCCCAAGGAGTTGGCGATGGCGACGTTGCCTTCACGCATTACGTTAACTAGCCCTGGGACGCCAAGCAGGGATTCGGACCTCAGTTCGAGGGGATCACACCAAGATCCATCTAGCCGTCGGATGATCACGTCGATTTTCTGCAAGCCCTCGATGGTTTTCATATAGAGCTTTTTATCGCGAACCGTTAAGTCAGCGCCTTCGACGAGCGGGTATCCGAGATTGCGGGCGAGGTAGGAGTGTTCAAAATAGGTCTCATTAGCCGGCCCAGGAGTGAGGACCACGATCGTAGGATCCGGTTTTCCGTGAGGTGCGAGTTGAGCGTAGGATTCATGAAATTTCGAGATGAATGGCTGTAACCTTCGGACATGAGTTTTCCTCAACAATTCGGGAAGTACTCGGCTCGAGAGAGCGCGATTTTCCAAGCTATAGCCGATTCCCGAAGGCGCTTCGAGACGGTCTGACAACACCCACCAAGATCCATCCGGAGCACGGGCTAAGTCCGCGGCATAGAGATGAATCCAATTGCCGTTCTTTGGTTTGTATTGATGACAGGGTCTTAAAAATCCTGGATTGCCGAGGACCAGGGAGACTGGGTAATGGCCCTCGCTCAGGAGCTTCTTAGGACCGTAGAAGTCATGTGCGAGCGCGTTGAGGAGACGGACCCGTTGCCGCATCGCATCTGCGATCATGCTCCATTCCGAATTTTCGAAGACCATCGGAAGGGTATCCATGGTCCAGAGCCGGGAGGAGTCCTCAGAACCCGAATAGACGTTGTAGGTGATGCCGTTTTCCTGAATCAACCTCTGAAGAAGATGATCGCGATGTGCGATCCCATCCAAGGTAAGGTTCTCGAGTTCTGGCCAGGCCTTTTGCCACGTAGGTCGTTTTTCGCCAAAGGTATCAATCAGTTCGTCATAATACCCGGAGGGCGGGGAATATGCTGAAAGGTCGATTGCAGAGGACGCTAGAGGAGACGTGGTCATATTTTGTCAGAGACAGGCAAAACAAAAGTTTCTACACAAGTCAGTGATTTATTGTCCAAATTTCAGTCATCGGTGTGGAGCGTTCTGAATTGATGCTATCAAACGGGTTTCGATCATAGGTGGGTGGAATTATCGACCTGAAAGAGAATAAACTTTTCAGGCAATTCAGAGATAGCATAACGTCTTAACGGCAATGAGTGGACTGGCTAGCAATCATGTCGCAGAAATTCCTGGAATTTACGGACCGGTTTCGATTTCGGAGCGGATTATCCAAAGGATTTGGGCTCAGCAGGACTTCATTCAGCGTGATTTAAGGACACTCTGCGGTAAGACTATTTTGATTCAGCATCCGGGGCGATGGAATCGCTCTGAGGAAGGGCCCGACTTCCGTGATGCAGTTTGGGAAATGGCTGGAGAGCGGGTAATCGGTGATGTTGAAATTCATTTTTACGCGCAGGACTGGAGGAGGCACGGTCATCACTCAGATCCGAATTTTGCTCGAGTCAGACTGCATGTTATCCTTTTCGAGCCCCCCTATGAAATCTCTAGCGACATGCCAACAGTGGTGCTCGGACCCTATTTAAAGGAGGACCTTGAGAGCTATTTGATCAGCCAAGGTGCCGACGGAGATCTAGCTCATTTTTTTGAGGACTGGTCAGACCAGTCTTCCGTGGATATTCGGAAATCATTGATTCAGGGTGCTGGTGTCCGTTGGCGCCAAAAATTGGCTTTTGCCCAAAGGCGCCTAGAATCCTTGGGGTTTGCGGA
>JBCCBL010000351.1:0-2961 GCA_039034055.1 Verrucomicrobiota bacterium
AGAAGGCAGCGACCAACACCGCGGATGGTTCCAAAGCTCCCTCTGGCTCGGAAGCTTTACCCATGGAAATGCTCCTTACCAACAGCTCGTGACCCATGGCTACATCGTCAAAGAAGACGGCACCAAGATTTCCAAATCAGACGGCACTAAATCAAAACCCCAGACCTCCGACAGCTACATCAAACAATTTGGGGCCGACGTCGTGCGCCTCTGGATATGCTCTCAAGATTTCCGCGGAGACATTCCCGTGTCCGAAAAGCTGATCAAAAACGTCGGCAACACTTACCGAACCCTGCGCAACACCTTCCGGTTCCTCCATGGCAATCTCTATGATTTCGACCCAGAGGTCCATGGAGTGCTGGTCGAAGGCTTGACTGATCTCGACCGCTGGGCTCTCCATCAACTCGGTGAACTCATCGAGCAGGTCGAGGCCTACTACGACGCCTACGAGTTTCACCGCGCCTACCAGTTGATTGCGAATTTCGTCTCGATCACCCTGTCGGCGACCTATCACGATATTCTCAAAGACCGGCTCTACACCTGGGCACCTAACGCCCCAGAACGTCGTTCCTCGCAGACCGCACTTGATCGTATTTTCAAAAGCCTCACTGCGCTTCTCTCGCCAATGCTCCCCTTCACAACAGACGAAGCCTGGAGCTACTTCACTTCCGAAAGCGAGTTTGGACCCCAACCCCTAAGCAGCGAAGACTGGCCAGAAATGTGTGATTTCTACCGACATCCCGAAGCATCCCAGCGGATCGGTAGCCTTCTGAAATTCAAAGCCGAACATGTCAACGAAGTGCTCGAAAGCCTCAGACAGGAAAAAAAGATCGGTCAATCGCTTGACGCGCGCGTAGATATCAACATCTCAGAAGGCCACGCTTTGAGCTCACTTTTACAATCGACCGATAACGAGCAGCTTACGGAACTCCTCAACGTTTCCGGCGTCTCTGTCACGATCCAGCCCCTCACCGATAAATCAGTCGAAATCTCGGCAGCCCCTGCCGTTGATTCTGGATGGATCCGCTGCCCGCGCAGTTGGCGATGGGTCCCTGAATTGGTCAATGCTGGCACCTGGGGCGACGTCTCACCACGCTGCGCCGAGGCCCTCAAAGCGAAGTATGCCTGAAGCCTTCTATCCTTAACCTTCTGTTAAATATTCCGCCGAAATCTCCGTCATTTAACCGATCAATCGAAGGCTGCACTGACGACCCTCACACCACGCAATTACGCATTGAAAACCGCTAATATTTCAAAAGAAACAGACACAGCAAACGAAGAAATGGACTCCCAACAGCCAAAAGCATTCGAACGCCTGAAGGGCAAACGCAAAGAAACCCCAGCAGTCTTCAAGGTCCGCACCAAAAAAGCGGCGGTCAACCCGTTCACACCTGAAGATGCAATCAAGATTCTCAAATCCCGTAAGGTCGATCCGGTAAAAACTGCGGCGAAGAAAAAAACGCGGGCCAAAAAGGCTGCGAAAAAAGCCCCACAACCTGCTCCGAACCTCGACGCAATTCCCACCGAGAAGAAAACCTACCAGTCAGCATCCATCGCGGATATTCTCGGCTTCAATCCCACTGTCAGCAAACCCAAGCCGGTCAACGAAGATGACCCTCGAGTTTCCGCGAAAGACAAGAAATGGTATAAAAAGCTGCTCGATATGCGGAGCCAACTCAAAGAGGGCATCAACTACCACACCGAAGAGACTCTACGCCGCTCATCGCGTGACGATTCAGGCGATCTATCGGGATACGGTCAGCATCAGGCCGACGCGGGGACCGAGACCTTTGACCGTGATTTAGCGCTCAGCTTGGTGTCATCCGAACAAGAAGCACTCATTGAAATCGAAGAAGCTATCCAACGTATTTTTAACGGAAACTATGGCATCTGCGAAATGACCGGAGAGCCCATTGCTGAAGAACGCCTGGAGGCAGTCCCCTTCGCCCGGCACTCTGTGGAAGGCCAAGCCGAATATGAGCGCACTAATCGGCGCAAGATCGAGCGTGGCAACGTATTCATGGACGAGGATGAAGATGCACCGCGTCTAGCTAACGACGAAGACGAAGAATAGGCTATCGTCTAGGACACTCCGCCTCGAAGCCCTCACTCCGCTGAACATCCCTCCCCAATGATCCTAGCTTACCGGCTCCTCTTGGGATTGGGCTTTGGAATTCTCGTCGCAGATCAGGTTACCAAAGCATGGGTCCGCGCGACCATACCTTTTGATACTTATATTGGATACGATTCAATTGAGATCATCCCTGGATATTTTTATTTCGTCCACGTCGGGAACTGGGGGGCCGCCTGGGGACAATTTGAAGGCTTTGGCTGGCTATTCTCGATCCTCGCGGTGTTGGCGATCTTCGCGATAGGCTACTTTCGCAAGCATCTCGAGCTGCATCGACCTTGGATTCAGGTAATATTTGGCCTGATTTGCGGGGGCATCATCGGCAACCTCATCGACCGCGTTTGGCAGGGCTTTGTGACCGATTTCATCCTGAATGTAATCCCGATCATCGGCTACCACTGGCCCGTCTACAACATCGCAGACTCCGCCATCGTAATCGGAGTCACTCTGTATGCGATTGAATCCATAAGAGCCGACTTCCAAGACCGAAAAAAGAAGCCCCAGGGCTCCACGAAATCATAGGTCACCCAGTCACAGGCACCCCTGAAGGCAAACACTCAACCCAATCTAGACCTCTCTAAATAAGGGACTGGGATAAATTTGTTGACAAAACTAGGCTTCAAAATGGGGCTGTATTATTCGGGTTGGGATTGTTTGCTTCGAACTTTCACAGATGAAATCCGAGTTTAGAGTATGCCACGCTTTCCCTTGATATTTAATGAGACTGGCATTTGATTTCTCGGTCGAACATGGAGCATCAAGAAGAAATCATTTCTATTTTCCGGGAAACGGGCGCCCTTCAGGAGGGCCATTTTGTCCTCCGAAGCGGG
>JBCCBL010000352.1:0-2959 GCA_039034055.1 Verrucomicrobiota bacterium
ATGTTATTACGGATTGTCAATTTAGGTGTGGATCACTGCCTAAGGAGTTAGAATACGTATGTAGTCTTCACATGATTATGCATTTCTTTTAATCCCATAAATTTACCCCGAAAGATATGTGGCAGGATTGACGACCCTACGTGTTTAGGGGTGTAAGGGCGTATATGAAAAATTCTCTGTTTCTTCTCATTCTACAATTTACCGTATGCTTTGCCATGAGCTCCTATTCTTGGTCGAGTATGAATCGTCCAAATATCTTATGGATAGTCGCAGAAGATACCTCTCCATGGATGGGATGTTATGGGCATTCTGCGAACCATGGATTCACACCGCATATGGACCGTATGGCAGCGGAGGGCGTTATGTTTCAACGAGCTTATGCTCCAGCGCCAGTTTGTTCCGCCTCACGCTCCGGGCTTATAATGGGCGTCAACCCAATTCGTTTTAATGCTCATGAGCACAGATCAAAAGGATCACCTTTACCTGGTGGGTGGAGATCGATTCCAGAATGGCTGCAAGAAGCGGGATACCGAACGTTCAATATGGGCAAACTAGATTACAATTATGCTCATCAGCTCAAAACTATGTATCCTGAGAATTTCACAATTCTGAAGTCTGAAAAAGGAACGGTTAAGAATGGAGGCGAACTGACACCTTGGCGTAAAATGCCTCTGGATAAGCCATTCTTTGGACAGATACAACTTAGGGGAGGCAAGCAGGGTGGTAGACAATTAATCAAGGATGGTGTGTTCAACCCTGTGGATTTGAGTGTGTCTGTGCCTGGTGATTATCCGAATACTCAGATGTATCGGGAAATCGTAGCTCGGCACTACATAGACATTCGCGGCGATGATGCCCGAATCGGCATTATTTTGGATGCGTTGCAGGAAGATGGTTTGTTGGATAATACAATTGTCGTATACATAAGTGATCATGGGGCTCCTCATTTGGTCCGCCACAAGCAGCAGCCTACTGAGGGCGGTTTACACGTTCCCTTTCTGATTCTAGGCCCCGAGAGGTGGGTTCCTCAGGGTACCGTCCGAGAAGACTTAGTATCACTCATAGATCTCTCTGCGACAACGCTCGCATGGGCAGGCATAGAGATCCCTGACTATATTGAAGGGAGACATCTTTTCGCAGAAAATTTCAAACCAAGGTCTTTTGTTGCAGCATCGCGCGATCGGTGCGATTTCACTATCGACCGTATCCGTACCATCAGGACAGATCGGTATCGCTACACGCGAAATTACATGCTCGATCGGGCTTTGTTACAACCACAATACCGTGACAAACAAGATTATGTACGATTCCTGCGATCTTCGTATGCAGATGGAAATTTGGATGAGAATTTGGTGAAAATATATTTCGGAGAAAGACCCGCTGAAGAGCTTTACGACGTACTAAAAGACCCGGCGTAGTTGGTGAATCTTGCGGATTCAATAGCGCATCAAAACATTTTAGTGGAACATCGAGCGATGCTCGATCGTTGGTTAGCCAAGGGAGACACTGGAGAAGGCGAGGAGCCAGATAAAGAGTTTAACAGTATTCTGAAAGGTAAGGGCTGGACTCCCGTAAACCCCGAATATGAACGTTTTCGAAAAGATAGCGATGGAGATGGTATGAGCGATCAATGGGAACAATACAACGGACGTGATCCCGAGGACGGTCAGCTCTACCATGATTTCGCATGTGGTGGATGGCAAACAGAGGGTTGGCAATCGCAGAATACGACAAATCTAGCGGGACGACAGGGATATCTTAAATTCGAAATTCAAGGAAATCAGGCCGTTTTGAGCCGCGAGGATTACAATCTAGACAGTCGGAAAAATAGTCTGCCTTTCGAAATCCGTGCCCGCAGCTCTCAGCCGGTTGAATTAACATTGGTGATCAACGATGCCATAGTCGATAGGGCGATGATCAATGCTCAAAATTTCAGTATTTATGAAATTGATACGAAATCGAAGATACGAACTGGAACGATAGAAAAAATCGAGCTTAAACTTGAAGGAAATCCGTCTACCCAAGTCGAAATTGATTGGATCAAAGTGGGTGATGGGCACACCGTTGAGATGGCTCAAATGGGCGATCAAAGACGCAAAAAGCAGAAGTAGAAGCGCCGGGACTTTTATCCTACAGAGGCTTAAAAAGAGGATAAAAAGGAAAGGCTCCTAAATTAGCCCTTACCGCAGTAATGCGTAAACTCATCATTCTGATAAATCGCCTCCTAAAAAACCCGAATTTCACTCTTGATTGAAAGACCGTTGCTGACCCCTTTTGAAGCCCTACACAATTGTATCAAAAGGTATCGGATGCCCCTGGAATTGATCGTGTCGTTAGAGAATCGTTCATCATTCGTATCGACCTTCTTACGCTTAGAAGTCTTTTTGGAGAGAAATGTCTCTGGAGAATATAGTCTATTACAATCGCTACAGCGAGCAGCTCGAAGTCGAAAAAATATACGGCGAGCGCTCGGTGCGGTGGGCCTATGAGACCTCGACGGGTAAACTCGCACTGAGCACCTATCTTACACGACCCTGGCTATCAGCGCTTCACGGAATGCTCATGAACCGTACACGCTCTCGAAATAAAATCCTACCCTTCATTCATGAATACGATCTTGATATTGAAGAATTTAGAAAGGCGCCCGATGCCTTTAGACATTTCAATGACTTTTTTTACCGCGAACTAAAACCGAGTGCCCGTCCTATTGACAAAAAAAAGGAATCTATCGTGTTCCCGGCAGATGGACGCCATTTCTTGATACCCAATCTAGATGAAGAAGCGAACTTCTTTCTCAAAGGGAATCGCTTCAACACACTGTCGCTCTTGGGCGATTCAAGATTGGCTGAAGTTTACAGGGGCGGCAGCCTTGTCATCTCACGCCTATGCCCCGTCGACTATCATCGCTATCATTTTCCAATCTCTGGTGACTACCAGAAGCTGCATGCACTCCCGGGCC
>JBCCBL010000353.1:0-2937 GCA_039034055.1 Verrucomicrobiota bacterium
CAGGCAGTCCATAAACCAGAGCGATATTGAGGCCGTTACCGAAGTACTGCGCTCAGACTGGCTGACTCAGGGCCCCACCGTCCGCAAATTTGAAAGCGCTATCGCGGACTACTGTGGATGCGATCACGCAATCGCGTTTTCCAGCGCCAGCGCAGCCCTTCACGCCGGATGCCATGCACTCGGACTCGGCGAAGGTGATCGATTTGCGACTTCAAACATTACCTTCGCCGCTTCAGCAAACTGCGGACTTCACTGCGGTGCGAAGCTTGACCTCTGTGATGTTGACCCTCGAAACGGCCTCATGGACCTCGAAAAACTTGAGACAACCTGTTGTCAATCAGGGCCCCCAAAGCTGGTAATTCCAGTCTACCTCGCTGGAAACTCCGTTGATCAGGTTGCATTAAAAAAGCTTTCAGAGAAATACGGATTTAGAATTCTCGAAGACGCCTCCCATGCCCTCGGAGCACGCTATCAAAATACCCGAATCGGAAGCTGTAATCACTCGGACGCCGCTGTATTCAGCTTACATCCGGTCAAGATGATTACATCGGGTGAAGGTGGTTTACTCGTTACTAATAATTCAGATGTTGCGGCCCGCGCACGAAAATTTCGCGAACACGGTATTTCGCGGGAACCCAAAGAATGGCGGAACAACACCGAGACAACCGGCAGTTGGTATTACGAGGTGCAAGAACTAGGATTCAACTACCGACTTTCGGAGATCCATGCGGCTCTAGGCCTCAGTCAATTAGGCAGGCTCGACTCTTTCGTCCGTAAACGCCGCGCGATCCATAATTATTACTCCAAACACCTCGCACCTGAATCTTGGACCGTCGTAAGCGATGCCCAGGACTGCGCTAGTTCCTGGCATCTCTGCGTTGCCCAACTGCCCGAGGAATCAACTCCAGAAAGCTATCACGCTATGTTTACTGCCCTGAGAGCAAAGGGATTGTACGTAAACCTTCACTACATTCCACTCAACAGACATCCCCTTTATGAAGGATTGAATCAGACTGGCCACTACCCGGGATCCGATTCCTGGGCACGACGCGCCATCTCGATTCCCTGTCACGCAGAGTTAAGTGATGACGATCTTGAGCATACAACTCAGATCTTAAACGAGACGGCTAAACGTTTTCTGCAAACGCAATGATTATTGTTTTCCGAGCCGATGCTAATGAAAACATCGGAACTGGACATGCCATGCGAAGTTTGGCCCTCGCCGAATCAATGCAACAAGCAGGCTTCGAAATTCACCTAACCTATTCTGACTGTCATGAGTCCCTCCTAGAAAAATGGGCCCACCTCGGAGCAGGCATTTACAAAATAGATTATATCCCGGGTTTTCTCAAAGATGCTAAAGAACTCTCCGAATACGCCTCGAAAATCAAAGCTAATTGGGTGATGATCGATGGTCATCATTTTGGTGACACATATCAGGGTATTCTCAATGAGGGCCCTTTCAGATTCGCCTCAATTGACGATTATGGACATTGTCTAAACAATCTCGCAGACATCTTAATCAATCAGAATGCCAGTGCTTCAATAGAGATGTATTCAGCCCATAAACCATCATGCAAGCTCCTGTTGGGTCCTCAATACTCGATACTTCGCAAAGAGTTTCAGTTTAGCAAATTCCAAAACAAGGAGGTAAAACTTCCACCCGAAAACGTGATCATCACCACAGGTGGGTCCGACCCGCAAAATGCATCGGTTCAAATTTTACGCGGAGTCCTGGCTACGAATATACCATGGATGTTGAATGTTCGAGTAATAGCCGGGCCCTTAAATCCAAACTTTGAGGTTTTGAAGCGCGTCGCAAATGAACAGAGCAGCCACCGTGTTAAGGTCTACAAGCAAGTCGACGATATGGTGAGCCACATGAGGTGGGCAGATGTCGCAATTTCCGGTGCCGGGACTACTCTTCAGGAACTATTACAACAAGGCATTCCAACTGTCACATTAAGTCTAGTACAGAATCAAAATAGAAACGCCATCGCCTACGCCAAGAAATATCAAGCTAGTACTTTCTTCGGCCCAATTTCAGGATTCGAATCTGAATCTTTCGCAAACTTCTTCGAAGCTTGGATTCAGGATTCAGACCAGATCAAAGGCCTCTCTAAGCGAGGTCTCGAAACTGTGGATGGCAAAGGAACCTCCCGAATCATTGAGTCTATCGAGAGCCTCAGCCAATAAAGATCCTTGCCCGATGAATCTGACTTTTCCCCCAAATCCAAAAAGTGTTTGTATAATCGCCGAAATCTCAGCGAACCACAATCAAGACCGCGCGCGCGCTTTCGCACTCTTAGATGCCGCGATTGATGCTGGAGCCGATGCGATTAAGGTCCAAACATACACTGCTGATACACTGACTCTGAATTCCAATCGCCCCGAATTTAGAATTGATCAAGAATCGTTGTGGCAAGGCCGGACCCTATACGATCTTTATCAAGAAGCCTATACACCATGGGAGTGGCAGAGAGAAATGAAGGAATACTCGGAAGATCGCGGGATCCCCCTGTTCTCGAGCCCTTTTGATTCAAGCTCCGTCAAATTTCTAGAATCAATCAACGTTCCCGCCTACAAAATCGCATCACCTGAAATTGTCGAAAAAGAATTGATACAAATATGTGCTGCCACTGGAAAACCACTCGTTATGTCTACCGGCATGTCTACAATGGAGGAAATTGAAGCAGCCGTAGCATGGGCGCGCCAAGCAGGAGCCGATGATATCACTTTGCTAAAATGCACCAGCGCCTACCCCGCTGAGCCTTCGGAAATGAATTTAAACTCAATCCCTCAATTGGCTTCTAAATTCGGCCTATCGGTCGGTCTTTCCGACCACACCCTCGGAGACACCGTAGCAATCGCAGCAGTTGCCCTGGGTGCTCGAATGGTCGAAAAGCATTTTACTTTGCATCGCGGTGACGGAGGGCC
>JBCCBL010000354.1:0-2922 GCA_039034055.1 Verrucomicrobiota bacterium
GGCGAAGCTTTTGTGGGCGCCACCAATGCCGAAGATCCAAAAGGCACGGCTGGCGCGAAACCCGCAACCCGAGTGACCAATGATGGATACGACATCCCCTCTAGGGACCTTCAGTTCGAAGCCGTCTACGACCTTTATCTCGTCGCCAAATGGATTCGGGTAAGCCTTTACTAGGTTGAAAATTTCGACGTAGCGTTCGTCTATCATGTGAGAAAAATTTTTGAAATCGTGATCAGTTGTGGAGCGAGGGAACGCTTGGTGAAACGGAGCGCCCTTGGTTTCTGGGACTATTTTCCAGCGATAGCAGGCTTTTCGATTTTCCTACGCCGACGGCCTTTTGCCTTGGCGTGAGGCATCGTCGTGAAATCGATGGGCATCATTTCGGGTAGATCGACGACCGCCTGATTTTCGCTCAGAGCCTTCGTCTCTTCGTTGAGCCTTACCATATATTTTGAAATCTCACTTCTCAGGCGGCGGAACTCCGGATTCGTATTGAGCGTGGTACGGTTGCGCGGACGCTCGAGATTCACCGGAAATGGTTTATCAAGCGTAGCTCCTGGACCCATCGTGAGTGGGACGATTTTGTCTGCCATCAAAACGGCTTCATCCACGTCATTCGTAATCATAACGATGGTACGCTTGTCCTTTTCCCAAATGTTGATGATCTCATCCTGTATCTCGGCACGAGTCAATGCATCGAGTGCTGAGAGAGGCTCGTCGAGCAGGAGAATCTCTGGCTTCATCGCCAAGGTCCTGGCCAGAGAAGCACGCTGACGCATTCCCCCGGAAAGCTCGGAGGGTTTCTTCTCTAAGGCGGGTGTAAGCTTTACCATAGCAACATACCGCTCTACGTGCTCCCGAAGCTCCGCTTTGGTGTATTTCGGAAAAACCTGCTTCACCGCTAGAGCGACATTTTCGTAAACAGTCAACCACGGCAGCAATGAATAATTTTGAAACATAATACCGAGCCGTGGAGACGGTTCTTTAATCTGCTTACCTGCCAAGGTAATTTGACCACTATCAGGCTGAAGGAGCCCTGCTAGCAATGATATCAAAGTAGACTTACCTGCTCCTGAGAAACCGACGACTGCTATGAATTCGTTTTCTTTCACAGATAGGTTCAAATCAGCAAGGACTTCGTATCGGTTGTCCTGAGGCCCAAAGCCAATATTTATTCCATTAATTTCTAAAAATGACATAACTCTTCAGATTTCAATTGGTTGTGGAGTGAGGTTAACCTTAGAGCGATGTTCCACCGCCATCGAAAGAGACGAAGCGCTGGAGAATAATCATCATGCGATCCAGAAAAAATCCTATGATTCCCACTACAAAGCACGCGTAGATGATATTAGCGAAAGAAAAGGAAGATCCATTTTGATATTCGTCCCAAACAAATTTGCCGAGTCCGTCGGAAGAAGAAAGCGCCTCCGCTGCGATTAGAACCATCCATCCAACACCTAGTGAAATGCGTAGACCGGCGAAAACGAGTGGCATCGCTGACGGGATAATAATCTTCGTCAAGCGCTCCCAGAAGTTGAGACGCAACACGCGCGCTACGTTAATATGATCCTTGTCGATAGAAGATACCCCAAGTGCCGTATTCACTAGGGCTGGCCAAACGGCACACATGGCTACAGTGCAGGCTGAAAAAATTAGGGCCGGATTGATTCCGAGCGTTCCAATAAGGGGAAGGCTATTGAAGAAGAGGAAAAATGGGTGCGACTCTGGGTCGGGGAAGAAGGCCCCAACAATAATTTGGAAAATAAGCAGCCACACGACAGGAGAAACTGGCTTAAAGACCGAAATAATAGGTGTGAGACATGCCATGGCAATACGACTGAGGCCGCACATAATCCCTACCGGGATCGCGATGATCGCTGCCGTGATGAAGCCCACAAATACGGTAAAAAGACTGCGCTTGATCTGCAGATAGACCGTCATTGCAGACGCATACTGTTGACCCTCCAGACGCTCCACAGACTGCTCGCCACGCACGACGCGTTTGGATTCGGAGAGCGCTGCTTTAGAAGTCGATGCCGCAGCCAGCTTTTCCTCATATGCAGTGAGCTTTTCTTTGGCGGCTTCGACCTTGATGCTGCGATTCCCTTTTGAGAGGAAATCCACGCGCTTATTTAAAAACTGAATTTCATCCTGCACCGCATTCACATCGAGACGCGCCTCAGCCAATGGCTTATACTTGTCTGCCCGGATTAGATCGATCTGGTCTTTAATCACTGACTCACTTGCACGATTCTCGGTTCTCAGGTCTGACTCAGCGCGGACAGCTGCTAGTAGGAGTTCGGGTGATCCAGCTCCCGCTTCTATTTTTTCAGCCTCCGCTGTGATTGCTGCTTTCTTTTCCGCGAGGGATTCCGCATTCGCTGTCTTGAGTTCGTCCAGATCAGCCTGCAAAGGAGAAATCCGCTTTTCCAGCAGGGCCTCATAATCTGCCTCATGCCCGGCAAGTGCCGTTTTGAGTTCTTCAAGAATGGTTTCATTCTCCATGATCATACTCTCGACCTCCGCGAGGGCCGCCTCACGCTCTTCGCCGACGAGAAGGAAGTCGGATTCTTTCGTCTTTTCGCGATCACTGAATGTATCATTGATGACTGCGGATTGGACGATGATATCCGGAGTGGGCACCTCACCAGACTTGGTCTTGTGGTTTGGAGCCACCACCCACCATAACCATACACATGCACACAGGAATATGATAGGGATGATGAAGAATTGAACGATATGCTTGATTTGCTTCTGAGGGTCTTCCCCAAAGGCGAGACGTACCATTGGATCGAATACGGTAAATCCAGTTACATCAATGAAGCGCAAAATGCGGTATTTAATTTCGTCTGAGCTTTTCTCAGCCATGATCTAGAAGGTTATAAAGGTGGAGATAATTTTGATGTTCTGCCCAAAAAGCCC
>JBCCBL010000355.1:0-2911 GCA_039034055.1 Verrucomicrobiota bacterium
TATACTTCGGTAGATCATGAAAGACTGCTTGATGAACATGCGCGTTTTCACCCTCGCAAGCATCGATAGTCGCGAGAACGAGTGCGGCCTTTTTTCAGTTGCTGAGGGTTTTTTTCGCGATTTGTAGATTTTTTGAGTTTCCTTAATCCTTGCTCTCGTGGAACCCGGGCCTATCCCTTGACCGCTATGAAGATTGCGCGCTATCTGGATAAAGACGGGGAAGTCGGCTTTTGTGAATGGAGGGGGAGTGGTTTGCCTCCCCTTAAAATCGTGGGTAATTTCGGCAACTTTGAAGTGACCGGAGACATCGCGGAGGTTGAGCATTTGTTGTCGCCAATTGATCCACGCGCGATTTATGGAGTTGGCTTAAATTATCGAGCGCATGCTGAGGAGACTGGTAAATCCGTTCCAAAGATTCCGCTTATTTTCATGAAGGCTCCCAGTGCGGTGCAGAATCCTGGGAAACCAATTTTGATTCCTCGAGGATTACGCAGCGATAAAGTTGATTACGAGGGTGAACTTGCTGTGGTGATCGGCCGCGCAGCTAAAAACGTGAACAAGAGTGAAGCTTTAAATTATGTCCTTGGATACACCGCTGCTAATGATGTCAGTGCACGCGACTGGCAATTTGAATGGGGGAATGGTCAGTTTTGCCGTGGCAAGACTTTCGATACATTTTGTCCATTAGGCCCGTGTTTGGTAACGACAGATGAGATCACAGATCCCAGTGATTTGCGCCTGAAGACTTGCCTTAATGGTGAAGCAGTCCAGGAGACTTCGACTCGTGATATGATTTTTGATATACCGAGTATCATCAGTTTCTTGAGTGGGAGTACTACGCTTGTGCCGGGAACTGTGATCTTGACAGGGACTCCGTCAGGGGTGGGAGCCGGGAAAGAACCTCCTCGGTATTTGAAACCTGGAGACGAGGTCGAAATTGAAATTGAGGGAATCGGTTCTTTGAGTAATCCGATTGAATACGAAACCCTCTAGGTTTTTCGACGAAAGGCGTTAAAAGGTGCGTGTATCGGGACATATTACATTTTCTGAGAGCGAACTTGAACTGGGTCTCGTCCGCAAGGCACTTAAACGTCACATAGAGGAGACCCGGGCGGAACCAGGGTGCGTATTCTTTGAGGTCACCGAAGACCCGTATTTTCCCGGGAGGTTTGGGGTACTTGAAGAATTTGTATCAAAAGAAGCATTCTATTTTCACCAGCGGAGGACTCAAAAATCCGAATGGTCAGAAATATCGAAAAATGGGGTGAGATCTTATACTGTCGAAGAGACTTGAAAGCTGTTTTTCGGAGACCTTTTCAATTTACATCAAATTCCGCTGCCTTGCGGCTTCGAAGAGGGTGACCACTGCAGCGGCGTTGACATTGAGGGAATCTGCGGCGCCGTGCATCGGGATGACCGCGCGGGTGTCTGCAGATTTTAGCCAAAATTCGGTAAGGCCCGTATCCTCGGCTCCCATGACGATCGCCGATGGGCCCGAAAAATCGATGTCCCAGAATTGTTTATTGCCGTCCGGTGTTGTGGCGTGAGTGATCACCCCGACATGCTGCATGAAGTCCAAGACGTTCGCACTTTCAGCGACGACGACCGGCATGGCGAAAATCAAGCCTTGGGAGGAGCGGATCACGTTGGGGTTGAAAATATCAGTTTTGAGATCGCAGCAGAAAATGGCGTCGACTCCGGCTGCGTCCGCTGAGCGGATGATGGCTCCCAGATTTCCCGGTTTTTCGACTCCATCGACGACAAGGAAGAGTGGATTTGGAGGCGGGTTGATCTCGTCGATGTCAAAGTAGTGCATATCGGCCTCACCGATGAGTCCATCCGGTCCCTCGCGGTAAGATAATTTTTTGAATGCCTCCGGTGAAAGGCGAACCCGTTCTACGCTAGGCTCGGATTCGGCTATTTGCATGAAGGCGTGGTGTTGCTCGGATTTGAAGAGATCAGAGCAGTAGTATATGCAGCCCACGCCCACTCCGTTTTGCACGGCATGGGTTAACTCGCGAAGCCCTTCGATCAAGAAGGTTGTTCGGGCCTCGCGCTCTTTGCGATTCCACAGCTTCATCAGAGCTTTGATACGCTGGTTTGCCGGGGATTGTATAAAGAGGGGCTCCATGTTATGTTGGTATGCTTTGTTAATTTTTCAGAACAAGCATCTTATGCCGCGACCTGCCAAGAAATTCAACGACCATCCCTTTGCCTACCACCAGGAGATCGTGCTCGACATTGTCGATGTTAACAACCTGGGCACGGGTATCGGGCGAGTCGATGATTGGGTGGTGATGGTCCCGTTTGTCATGATTGGCGAAAGGGTGAAAGCTCGAGTGTATCGGAATTTTGCAAATTATTCGGCCGGCGATCTGGTCGAGGTGATTCATCCATCGGTTGATCGAATCAACCCGCGTTGTGCACTTTTTGGAGAGTGCGGCGGTTGTCAGTATCAACACATCAACTACTCGGCACAAAAGGAATTGAAACGTGGGCACGTGCGACAGGTTATGGAAAATATTGGAGGCCTATCCATGGAAGTCCTTCCAACGATTGGAACTGATCAGACTTTTGGCTACCGTTCCAAGTTAACCCCGCATTGGCAGCGCCGCGATAAGAAGCAACCGGTCGGCAATATCGGGTTTTTGAAGAACGGGACCCGACATTCGATTGTCGATGTGCCGACATGTCCCATTGGGACCGATGCCATAAACGAGGCCCTACCGGAGGCACGGCGCGCTGTTCGCCAGCCGATTACCGCATCAGAAAAGAAGATACTCAAACAGAAGGGCGGCACGATTCTTCTTCGCGATGTGGTAGAAGGGGTGGTTTCGAAACATGATTCCGTCGTCACCGAAAGCGTCGGCGACGCCTCTTTTCAATTCAAGGCGGGCGATTTCTTTCAGAA
>JBCCBL010000356.1:0-2886 GCA_039034055.1 Verrucomicrobiota bacterium
ACACTATGCCCTTTGAGCCCCTTCCACAACAGACGGATATTTAGAATGTTCATAAGGGGAAAACACTACTCTAAGAAATGGTGCGAATGACCAGTCTCTTTTTATCTACTTACAGAAAAATTACGAATGATCATCATTCATTAATTTCTTCTTGGACGGACTACCGATTCGATATTATTCGAAAGGAATGATTCCCGAGGTGGCTGCAAAAATTCCCCAAACCTGGAAGCTGGAGAAACCTGATCCAAGTTGGTGGAAATCCGAGTCTCTGAGAGACTCCATCAGAGCCTGTAGGGAATCTACCCGACACCACGCAAAATCCTTCTACTTCGCCTCATTCCCACTCCCGAAATACAAGCGCCTAGGAGCTTTCGTCGTGTATGCATACTGTCGCTATATTGATGATATTATTGACAATGCTCCTATTTCAGACCTAGCCCCGACCGAAGAATTCTTGAAGCAGGAATTAGAAGACATTTTAACGGGGAAGACCTCCCTCCCCTTTGCCCCTGCCCTTCGAACCGTGATCAACAAGTTCGGAATCCCGATCGTATTCTGGCACGACCTTATCCACGGCTGTTGCCTTGATCGGCAACCCCAAAGGCTGAAGACTTACGAAGAACTCGAGCTTTACTGCTATTTCGTGGCCAGTGTCGTCGGCCTCATTATGTGCTGCGTTTTCGGTGTGAAAGACAAGGATGCCCTCCCGCGAGCAATCGAGATGGGCATCGCACTACAACTGACGAACATCCTGCGAGATATTCATGAAGACTGGCAAAAAGGACGCTGCTACATTCCCCTAAATTTCCTCGAGGAGTATGACCTATCCTATCAATCATTGGACGATGCCCACTATTCTGAGAATTGGCACCGTTTAATCTCGCGAGAAACCCAACGCGCCGAAGAGTTTTATCAGAAAGGAAATGCAGGCCTCAAGGCGATCCCAGCAGATGGATCTCAACAGTGTGCTCTGATTATGTCGCGCGTATATGCAGGCATCCTCAATTCCATAGAGCGCCAAGACAACAATCCCTTTGCCGGGCGTGCCTATGTGCCCTTTTCTCGGAAATGTTTCATCGCCTTGCGCGCACTCGTCGAGAAGGCCCCGTGATCCGACATCCCCTCACTCATCATGGAAATGCGTTTTGAAAGGATTGAAGTACTAATTTCGATTCGCGTTCATTTTGACAGTCCAGGGTAGGAGGCAAGCGTCATGGTTTGACCACCAGTTTGCCGATACCAAGAAGTGAAGCCGGGACGCTTGACCCTAGCTTTTGCTCTCAACCTGGATGCGAAAAGCTACGAAGCCCCACCGTACCTAAGCACACTCTCGAAATGCCAAATGAATCAATGACACAATGAGATGCTAGCGGCCGAGGGAGATGCTGAGCCTCTGGCGTTCCCGATCGGGCAGTGGCATGAATCCCTCATCCTTGAGCCTTTCACTGAAACGGTCACTCAACATGTAGCGGACCAGCTGCTCAACTTTTGCGCGTTCGGACTCAGAAAAGATCAGATAATACGGTAAAATCATCTGGTAATCGCGAAAGTGAACCGTCTCTGGAGTGGGTCGATAGCCGGGCGAATCCACACTTAACGCGACGGGCAAGGACCGCACCTGACTCTCTGGAGCTGGCGGACGGCTTGAGACCGCGATCACATTTTCATTCTTCGAAATGAAAGTCTCTAATTCTTCAGCGTTGAGATATTCGGCGACCCCACCGCGTAACGATGGATCACGCAGTACGGTATAACGAAAGATACTGTCGGCCAATGATTCATCACCAATGTGTATGGCTGGATTAATGGTGCGTGCCTCCCATTGGAGCAAACCGAGTTGCCCCCATTTCCCATAATCTGTCTCTTCGTTAGAACCAAAAATACCCGCTAGACGCTGTTTCGAGATCTCGCGCAGCTGATTGCTTCGATTCACCAGAATATATGCTACATGGTAAGCTATCGGAATTGCAACAAACGGTCGGTCTGGGACCGTCTCTCCCAACGGGATCGCAATGATGCCAACATCTGCCTCATCAAGCCGGATCTCAGTCAGGCCCGGAAAACTACCCCTGAGCGAATACGAGATATCGAACGTATCATTGGCCTGATCCACCGCAGCGAGTGTATCCTCGATCCACGGCCACATAAAGTCTGAACCAACGAGCCGAATATCCTCTGCCGAGACTTTCAGAGGAATCAATAACGAGAGGATCGCGCAAACGAGAAGGTAAGGGGAGATTTTTTGGTGCACTTGAAAAATAACGACCTGAAAATTGGCAGCTTCAGTTTATTTTGTGTCTAACTCCGGCCATTGCGTCAACTTGCGATGCAGTGTTCTGCGACTAATCCCCATCAATTCGGCGGCTCGCGTACGGTTTCCGTTAGCCTGCACCAATGCATTCCTCAAAAGCCGTTTCTCGCTATCTTCTCGGGAAAGCGAAGGAGTGCTTTGTGAGATGCCTTGCAATCCTCGGTTATCTCCTGAAATCGACGGAAGACCGATTTCATGATTCGTCACCTCGTCCATTTCCCGTGGGATCACGAGCCCCTGCCCAAGATAGCGCTCATCTAAATCAAACTCTTGAACAGTCTGCCCTCCTTTGAGCACTACAATGTTTTCAGCAAAGTTGCGCAGCTCTCTAATATTCCCGGGCCAAGGATAATCCGACAATACCCGCAGGGCTCCATCCGAGAGTTTGGCCGGACTCATTTTATTCTCTGCCGCAAAAAAGCGGATGTAGTGATCAAGCAAAAGAATGAGATCCTCCTTCCGGTCTCGAAGGGGCGGGAGATGAATCCCGACCACATTGAGCCGGTAATAGAGATCTTCCCGAAAATCGCCCTTGCGAACCATCGTCTCGAGATCTCGATTGGTGGCGAAAACCA
>JBCCBL010000357.1:0-2872 GCA_039034055.1 Verrucomicrobiota bacterium
GAGTCTGGTCAATCCGAAACATACCTCTTTTCAGTCGATCACAATCTGCCAATTAGCCTGAGAATCGAGTCTGCAAGGAAACGTTTTTTGGTTCTGATTCCTAGACCCACTAATGAAAATCTAATTCCGCGATACGTTACATTAGAAAAAGCCTCTACGAGAATTGCCGTAGAGCGCTGATTAGACCCACTAGAAATCCCTATACAATTTCGGGCAAGGTGTTGGTGATGGGTTGCGATACTCCAAATGCGTCAAGAGCAGGCTATATTAAAAGACTTTTTTACAATTCGAGTCGCGATTGACCCTTTCCGGTCCTAAATATTTGCGTGCTCAAGGGGGTTCTAGGTCGCCCTATCTCGCTGGTCTCGACACGTCTGGCTTTCGATTCAGCCCGTAAGGCAGCTTACATGATACACGATTTGTAGGGTGTCGCCCCCGTTAAATGCGAGGCTATGCTAGCGATTCCAAGTGGCTCAATTTCTTTCGTTTAAACATTGTTTTGCAAAGAGCATCGCGCTTGCTTTGGAGCACTCATGGAAGAGGAGGATTCACCTGACAAAAAAAGTTCTGGGATCGGGCGTTTTTTAGCCGTGATCGAATGGGTTGGCAATCGATTGCCCGATCCGGTGGTGCTCTATGGCTTACTGGCGGCGCTCGTCCCGATCCTATCAGCCTTGGCTTTTTGGGGCGGTTGGTCCCGAGTTCATCCGGTAACGGGCGAGGCCATACAAGCGATCAATCTACTCGAGAAGGGGCAATTTCAGAGGATGCTGACCGAGGCGGTGACCAACTTCACCAGTTTCGCACCCCTGGGAGCGGTCCTAGTTACGGTTATGGGGATCGGAGTCGCGGAGCGCACCGGTTTGATCGACGCGGCGATTCGGCTGACCGTATTGAAGGCTCCCAAGCCCTTGATTTCGGGCGTGGTTGTCTTTGCCGGTGTCATGAGTTCGATGGCCGCGGATAGCGGTTATGTGGTGCTCACGCCACTTGGTGCGGTGATCTTTGCCGGTCTTGGCAGGCATCCGCTAGCCGGCTTGGCCGCTGCATTTGCCGGGGTTGCTGGCGGTTTTTCTGCAAACTTGCTGGTAACCTCACTCGATCCTTTGTTGAGCGGTTTCACAAATGCCGGTGCACAACTCTATGATGCTGCCTACGAGGTAACTCCGGATGCGAACTACTTTTTCATGATTGCATCGACCATTTTGATTACGGGTATCGGCTGGTGGGTGACCGAGAAAATCATCGAACCACGTCTCGGGGTTTACACAGGGACTCTCGATAAAACAGAAGAATCTTCAGGCAAAGATTCTGAGAATTTGAAAGCAATCATTGCTGCAGCCATCAGCGCTGTGATTTTTATAATAGCTCTCCTAGGAGCAACCCTTCCGCAAAATGGACTTCTGCGCGATTCCGAGGGGACCGTAGCTCCTTTCATTCACAGCCTAGTGCCTGTAATCGCACTGGGCTTTTTGTTTCCGGGTCTGGTTTATGGAGTATTCGCTGGCAATCTGCGCACATCTAAGGACTTAGCTTCCATGCTCGGAGACTCGATGGCCACAATGGGAGGTTATATCGTCCTGAGTTTCGCGGCCGCCCAATTCGTTGCATACTTTGGCTGGTCCAACCTGGGAATCCTGACCGCCCTCGAAGGGGCTCATTGGCTACAGCAAATTGACTTGGGACCCCTGCCCATTTTAATCAGCTTCATTTTCCTAGCTGCTTGCGTCAACTTGGTCATCGGAAGTGCGTCGGGCAAGTGGGGTATTATGGCACCAGTGTTTGTCCCTATGTTTATGATTTTGGGACTCACGCCCGAAACGACTCAGGCTGCTTACCGAGTCGGAGATTCAGTCACCAACATGATCACTCCGCTCAATCCCTACTTCCCGATCGTCCTCTCCTTCGCTATGAAATATGATCGCAAAATTGGAGTCGGCACCTTGATCGCGACGATGATCCCTTACTCTATCGCTTTCGCAATCGGTTGGGTTGTGCTCTTTACCCTGTGGTTCCTTTTTTCCTGGCCCTTAGGACCAGGCGCACAGCTTCTAATGCCTCAATAACCCTCCAATGGATCCATCTTTTTCCGATACCTTCGCTGCTTACATCGCGAAGATCCAGGCAGCTATTGTCGAACACCTACCCGCCACAAATACAAAACCCGAGCGACTCCACGCCGCCATGAGGTATTCGATGATGGCCGGTGGAAAACGGCTTAGGCCGGTGATGTTGATTGCCTGTGGAGAAGGCTTGGGCAGCCAACTTGACCTTTTACCAGCAGCGGTCGCCCTGGAGTGTTTGCACACCTACACCCTGATCCACGACGATTTGCCGGCCATCGACAACAGCGATCTGCGGCGCGGCCGTCCAACCTGTCACGTTCAATTTGACGAAGCTACAGCAATCCTCGCTGGGGACGCTCTCCTCAATTATGCATTCGAGCTACTCTCGACAAAATATCAAAATGAGCCAGGAATCGCGTTAAACCTAATCCAGGAACTCTCTCTGGCCGGAGGATCACAGAAGTTGATCGGAGGACAGATGACCGATGTCCTCGCCGAAAAGCAACAAACGGTCCTCAGCGGAAGTGAACTCGAATTCATCCACCAAAACAAAACAGCAGCCCTCATCCAAGCAAGCCTGCGCATGGGGTCCATATTAGCTGAATCAAAAAAAATTGATGAAACGGGAGAACTCGGCTTCGCAATTGGAATGGCTTTCCAAATCATCGACGATATCCTCGACGCGACCCAGACCACAGAAGCCCTTGGCAAACCCGCTGGACTCGACGGAGAGCGAGAGAAATCGACTTATGTCTCGATCTATGGTCTCGATGAAGCACGCCGTTACGCCATGCAGTACTCGCAAA
>JBCCBL010000358.1:0-2852 GCA_039034055.1 Verrucomicrobiota bacterium
GCTCCTTCTCCACGCAGGGCCTCCGTCAACAAAAACGTCGGTGCGCCCTTCTTGCAAAATGCGGTGGGATGAAACTGAATATATTCCATATCCATCATCCGCGCGCCCACGCGATAAGCCATCGCAGCGCCATGGCCGTAAATGCCTCGCTGATTTGTGGTATGGTTATACAACTGGCCGAGCCCACCTGTCGCTAAGATAGTCTTCTTGGCGCGCACCGCATATACCTCACGAGTTTCCGTATCCAATACATAGGCTCCAAATACCGTTGGAGGGGAGTAGCGATCATGATAAGAAGTCGAGCTATGAGAGAGTGTCAGCAAATCAATTGCTACAGAATTCTCGATACGTGTGACGCTGTCCAACCAATCAATGGCTTTGTGAACCCCATCCAATATACATTTCCCGGTCGTATCTTTTGAAAAAATAATTCTCGCTTCCGAGTGCCCACCCTCTCGCGTGTATTTAAGATCCCCGGTCGATTCCTCACGATCAAATTCCACCTTTAACTCATCGAGTAAGAGCGATTTTAGAGCGGGCGCTCCATGTTGAACCAGCCCTTCTACGGCTTGTGGATTTGAGGTCCCGCTACTGGCATCATTAATATCCTGACGCAAGCGATCTAGATCATCTTTGTCGTGATAAATGACTCCACCCTGCGCCCAATTTGAATTTGCACTATTTTTGGGCGTATCGGCTGACAACAGAGTCACTCCATATCCCTGCTTGCCCATATGATATGCATAAGCAGCCCCCGCGAGACCAGCTCCCAACACGAGGCAATCTGTATCTAGGACTCTCATACATCAAACAACATACTCAAATCAGCAGCCCGCACCGAATGAGTCAGAGCCCCAACACTGATCACATCGACCCCCGTTCGACAGTAGCTTTCAAGCGTGTCCAGAGTGACTCCACCCGACACCTCCAGAACTGCCTGGTATTTGTAGCGCGTCACACAGTCTCCAATCTCCTCAACACTCATATTGTCCAGCAGGAGGACATCTGCGCCTGCTGCAATGGCTTTACCGGCCATCGCGATATCGACTACCTCAACTTCGATTTTGCAAAGATGAGGCGCACGAGCCTGACACCGCTCAATGGCTGCCTCTAGCGAACCAGCCGCCGCGATGTGATTTTCCTTGATCAATACATGATCGCCTAATCCCGAACGGTGGTTATGGCATCCACCACAACGCACTGCATACTTAGCCAGAGAACGGAAGCCGGGGAGCGTCTTTCGCGTGTCCACGATGCGCACTCCGTATGGAATTGCTATATCTGCATACTGGCGGCAGATGGTCGCGATCCCCGAGAGATTCTGCATGAAGTTCAATACCGTCCGTTCCGCAATTAAGAGCGGAATGGTCGGTCCTGAGAAACGCAGGACCGTTTCTCCTGGGATAATCTTTTGAGCATCGCCCGCGAGGCACTCGACGGAGATATCGCTTGAGCAACGCTCAAACACCCGGAGAGCTACCTCCAATCCGGCGAGCACCATAGGTTCCTTAGCAACAATGCGCCCCTGGGAATCATCAGCCATACTGAAGATCGCTTCACTTGTGAGATCCCCAAGGCCAGCATCCTCGCGAAGCGCTAGGTCAATGAGTGGGTCGTCGAACATCTGTCGAGAGTTGCCAGCAGCACTAGGCCTGAGTCATTTCAATCATCTTACGCAATGACGCCTCTGCACGGATGCGTATATCCTCATCCAGAGTCACCTCAAGACGCGGATCTGCAAACTTCAAAACATCCCTGATTTTCTCCAAGGAATTCATCTTCATATAAGGGCACATGCGGCAAGAGCCAATGAAGCGTTTTTCCGGATTCTCCACCTCCAGCCGGCTCACCAATCCACATTCTGTCAGCAGCATGTAGTAAGGTTTATCGGTCGTCTTGACGTAGTTCATCATCGCTGAAGTACTGCCAACAAAATCACTGCGTTCCGTGATATCTCGCGTGCACTCAGGGTGGGATACCACCGCAACTCCCGGATAGCGGGCCCTTGCTTCAGCGATCAAATCGTGGGTGAACTGATCGTGCACTTCGCAAGTGCCATCAGAAGTCAAAATCTCTTTATCAATGCCCAGCTTGCGCATTTCGACCCGAATATTCTCGGCCATCAAGCGGTCCGGCACGAACAGAATCTTTTTCTGCGGAAGCGCGGCGATGATCTTGTAGACGTTCGTAGAGGTCACACACACATCGCACTCAGCCTTCACATCTGCATTACAGTTTACATAGCATACCGTTGCAAAGTCGCCTTTGATCTGCGCTTTGAGTTCCCTCAGTTGCGGCCCCGTCAATGAATCAGCCAGAGAGCAACCAGAGCGCATGTCGGGCACATAAACACGGGCATTCGGAGAAAGAATTTTTGCAGTCTCGGCCATGAAAACCACCCCGCTAAAAACAATCACCGGTTTTTCGTTCTCTGCTGCATCGACCGAAAGCTTGTAGGAATCCCCGACAAAATCACCGACCCCGTAAATAATCTCGGGCTTCACGTAGGAGTGCGCCAAAACCGTAGCATTCCGCTCGATCTTCAAACGCTCGATCTCTAGCGTTATCGGAGCGATCTCCTGGCAGCGCTCATAGGTCCACGACCCCTCAGCACTGCATTCGATGGTGAAGAGGCGCTGGAAAATGCGATCTGCCTCTGCATCCAATTCTGCCGCGGTGAAGGTAGACGTATTTGGTGCTTCGATCATTTTGAAGGTGAGTTAACGAGAGAAAAGCTGTGCATAATCGCAGCAAACCGCGTTCCTGTAAAGCGGATTAGTCTACTTTGCCCTGAGGGAACCACTGGAACCATTGGCACCCGGGAACTCTGCTCAGATTGTTCACTTGTCGCC
>JBCCBL010000359.1:0-2826 GCA_039034055.1 Verrucomicrobiota bacterium
CCCTCCTCCTCACTCACGGCGACCCACTCATCAATCACCGCACATAGCTTCTCATATACTGACTTTTCGGTCTGCCCATGCACACCTCCAAGCATAAGCCCAGGAGAACTTCCTATATAGCACTGATCTTCCTCACTCCACTCAACTACTTTCAAATATGCGTCACTTTTCTTCTTCATTATTTTACTCCTTCTATAGCATCTTTGACCGCCTTCTCTTGATAACGCTTAGCGTCATCACCGAGCTTGCCCGAAATTGTGATTCGTATCCCCTTATCGTGTAGATAGTTGCGATGACTACCCCGGCCTCCACGATTTGTGAACCCGTTCTTTTCTAATTGCTGTATAAGCTCGCGAATCTTCTTCGGCATCCAAAACTGATATCATTTTGATACTGCTTGTCAACTTTTCTCCACAACAGCCTATTAGTGGACTTTTTTTTGATAAAGCTTTTTCGGCAGCAGCATGATCAGCGGTCGTGCAAGTATTTGGTTGAGAGGCTTTTAACGTAGAGTTCATTCGATTTTTCAGGGTCATTTGCTAATCCAGAAAGCAAGATAGATACCCGAACACGGGGGCATTTTTTGTGGTTTTCTATCCACAGATTTCGGGGATTTTCGCTGATTTTTTCTACGGAGGGTGAATTGAGAGATTTTTGTATGAATGCGCTGAGATGTATCTCGTTTTTTAAAAGTAATTGAGGTCAAACCGAGCAGCCCCAGTCGGTGTTTTTTAAGCTGGAAATGGATTCGAGGAATGCGGATTTGTTTTCGACGTGGACATTGTGTCCTGATTCAGAAACTACATCGATTCGTGAATAGGGAAAGTGGTTCTGTATTGTGCTTGCGTCTTCGTCTTTCATGAAAGTTGAGTGTTCCCCTCGGATAAAGAGGGTCGGCCCCGTATAACGCTCCTCAGGATTGAGTGGGTTGGCAGCGATGCGCTCCATGTTTTGGTCGATGCCTGAGACATTTACCTGCCATTTAAAGCCTCCGCGGTCTGGGTCACGTATGAGATTCGTGAGCAAGAATTGGCGGTGAGCCCAGTCCTTGATCCCAAAGTCTTCGAAATGCATTTCGGCCTCTTTTCGTGATTTGATGACGTCGAGCGGTAAGGATTGCATGACGCTCAGTTCACTGCGATTATGCGAAGCGTAGATCTTTGGCGAGATGTCCACCACGACCAGAGTTTCGATAGACTTGGGCGCATCGACTGCAAGCCGCATCGCGGTCTTCCCACCCATACTATGGCCTACAAGGGTGACCGATTGCAGTGAATTTGTTTCCAGAAACGCTTTCACATCGGCGGCCATGAGGGGGTAGTCCATTGCGGCCGAATGAGGCGATTGGCCGTGATTTCTTAAGTCTAGGGCGAAGACCTCAAAATCCCTTACCAGCTCGCGCGCCACACTGGTCCAATTCCGCGAAGATCCGAGTAATCCGTGTAGGATCACCATTGGTGGGTTTCCCTCCCCACCATAATACTGATAATTGAGCGCGAGCGGTTCAGACATTTTTCAAGCGAAACTAGATAATTCGCTTAGGTCAACCTAGAGACACACCGATTGGCCACGCTCACGCTTGCATTACGCCAAAGAGCCCCTATGCGTCCCTCGATGAGCAAAACGCTAAAAATTCGTCGCGCATCCGAGAATGACATCCCAACGATCCTGGCCTGCATTCGCGGTTTAGCCGAATACGAGAAGCTCGCCCATGAGGTAGTTGCCACGGAAGCAGATCTTAAAAAGACTTTGTTTGGAGATAGGGCGTATGCGGAAGTCTTATTGGGTTTCGAAGGTCAAAAACCAGTCGGTTTCTGCCTCTTTTTTCATAATTATTCAACATTCCTCGCCAAACCTGGTATTTATTTGGAGGATTTGTTTGTTTTCGAAGAATTTCGAGGAAGTGGCTATGGAAAACAGTTGCTTCTAGAGCTAGTGAAAATCGCGGAACGCCGTGGATGTGGTCGCGTCGAATGGCAAGCATTGGACTGGAACACACCGGCTCACGATTTTTATGAGAAACTCGGTGCCTTCAAGCAGGCAGAGTGGCTTCCGTTCCGTCTGACCGAGGATAAAATCCACGGCCTCGCAAATCAGGCTTAAGGGCTTCACAGCGAGATAGATTTGCCTTCGATCGGCATTCGGGGCCTCTGAAATCGACGGCGAAAATAACCGACGTAGAGCGGGATCACCTCGTTGGGAGTGAGGCGATCAAAGATTCGGCTCGCATCTTGAAAGCCATCCCGTTGTCTCTGGCACATGGATTCCAAGGACATAAAGCCAGGACAACGGTGGGTGAGTGATGCTGAGCCTGAGCTGGGTCTCGGCGTAGTGATGAGTGCTGGCTATGGTCGCGTTGCTATATTGTTTCCGGCTGCCGAGGAACGCCGCGAATATGCTCTGGAAAGCGCCCCTGTGCGTCGGGTTGCCTTTGAGGAGGGAGACACGATCAAGACCCATGAAGGGGTTTCTGGAACGGTCGAAGCCGTCAAAGAAGAGGGCGGGTTCCTAAATTATCAGGTTGATAGCATCTGGATCCCAGAGGCTGCGCTCGCCGATACGATCAGCTTTTCATCGCCGATTGATCGCTTGCAAGGGGGACAATTCGACGAGGCCTATCTTTTCAAAGTTCGCAATGATGCGCTCGCCTGGCAGGCGAAGATTCGCAAGGCCGCTAATCGAGGATTTACCGGAGGACGCATCGACTTGATTGAGCACCAGCTTTACATCGCCAAAGAGGTGAGCAGCCGCTTACGCCCCCGAGTGCTCCTGGCCGATGAGGTGGGCTTGGGGAAAACAATCGAGGCTTGCCTGGTCCTTCATCGC
>JBCCBL010000360.1:0-2814 GCA_039034055.1 Verrucomicrobiota bacterium
CGTCACAGTTCCGATACTCGCTGTAGCATCGTTTCCATTTTGGCCTTGATCGGACCAATTCAGAACGGCGCCCGAACTAAGAGTCCCAGCGATGAGATCTTGGACCGGAAGCGGTGCTTTTGAAGTGACAATTTCAAAAGACATACTTTGTAAGCGTTTATGACCCGAAGCTCCCTCGACAATCGCGTAGCGATCACCGTCCTGTATTGTTTGGTCCAAGGAAAAAATTGCCGGATTCCCGGTCGCCCCTCCTCCATAAATAAGACTACCCGATCCACCTTCATCGCGGTAAATGAATAAACTTCCCGCTTCATCTCGACCACTTGCTTGCGTCCAGATCAAAGACTCATCAGATTCCAAATTTAGACCGGACAGATCAAAAGTGATGACGATTGCCTCACCGTTTCTGATATTCGCGCCCAGATTAGCCTCGCTCGCGACTCCCCATTCGTTATTTCCAACACTGACTCGAGCGTTGCTCTCCGCATCATCACCACCAGAAAAGGTGCTAGGATCAAAAGGATTGCTCCCTTCCACCTTTTCTCCTCGAGCTTCAATCACTATATCGAAACTGCCGCTTCCAGGATTCAGATTGCCTGAGACTGTGGGGTTAGCGGGCCCGTCGGCGGAGAAGTTGGCGCTATCAGAGTCAACCGAGATACTCAAGGTAGTCGTCGGAAATGGGTTCCCGCCATTTTCAAAGACTACGGAAAGCTCTGCTTTTGAAACTATAGAAAAAAGTATATATAGGAAAAATAATCGAAAATCTATTATAGGACTGTGAATTTGGGGCATGGAGGTAGGCTTGGATTTGTAATATTTTTCTGCTACATATGCTGAGCCCTCTATAATATAAAGGGTCTGGCAAGGTTGATTTTAGGATCAAAAAGGTATCTGAGGGGGGAGGTGTGTCGTTGATCAAAACCTTCTGATGGTGAAGAGAGAGGGTCTGTCGACCCGGAAAGTCAGCTGATCTTCGAGGGCTAGAAAACTAGCATAAAATGCTCAAATAGACACAAAAAAATGATAAAATAGGTAAATTCGCTGCATTTCTCAGATATAGAGAAAGCGGAAATTGGAGCCATCCGCCTAAAAATGGGCGTTTTTCAGTGGTATGATATTGTTTATCGATATCATAAACTTGAGATGCGACTCACCGTGCGATAGTGTTCTGGCGATGTGCTCTCGTGACGAATTACGAGTGGGGACTGTACGAATGCTACTGGCTGGCACCGCGCCGCCAATAGTAATGCTCTCTCAAGTAGCTGGGGCCATACTCAAGCCCCGAGCCTATGTAAAAATCTTTTTCGCTAGGAACCAACCCACCGACATCACTATGGAAACACCGATGAAATTGAGGAGGATTCCCACTTTCAGCATGTCTTTTACTTTGATATAGTTGGTTCCGAAAACGATGGCATTGGGCGGCGTTGAAATCGGCATACTGAAGGCGAAACTAGAACAGACGGCCGCTGGAAACCCGATGAGTAGGGCCGGAATCCCTTGAGCGACTCCAAGTTGCATGATGACGGGTAGGGCGACCATGCAAAGCGCGACGTTACTCATGATTTCAGTCAAGAATAAGGTTACCAAAGCGAGTGCGAAGACCAACCAATACTCTGATCCAATATTCAAGGCCTCAAAATAGTCTGTGGTGGCCTTTATCAGGCCGGCGTCCTTGAGCGCCCCGGCGAGAGCCATTCCCCCTCCAAAGAGCAGGACGATGTTCCAGGGTAGGTGTTTAATATCTTCAATGTCTAATACCGGTTTGTTTTCTTTGAGACTGTACGGAATCAAGAATAAAAAAATACCCCCCATGATCGCGACCGATGTATCATTGATAAACCTACTTCCAACGAGCCCGTGAATGACCTCCTTGAAGACCCACAAAAAACAGACTACGGAAAATATAATTAGGGTTAATATTTGTTCTTTGGAAACAGTTCCCAGTTTGGACAATTTGCCACGGATGAATTCTTGGAAACCCTCGTCGATTGGGAGTGAGAAGGGAAATATAAATCGAAGGAAGACGATCATTGTTACCAGCAGAGCAAGGGCTACCGGAACGCTCACCAACATCCATTTCCAAAAGTCTACAGTGATACTGTAGAGTTCGTCCAAAAACCCAAGAAAGACGACGTTGGGAGGTGTGCCTACGGGAGTCGTGATGCCTCCGATATTCGCCGCGTAAGCTATCGATAAAAAAAGGACAATCGCCATACTCTTGAGACTGCGAGCACTCTGGTCTGGTAAATTTTTCTCAAGGAACGCAATCACAGATAAGGCGATTGGGACCATCATGACCGTGGTTGCTGTATTGCTAATCCACATACTTAGAAATGCAGTCGCGATTATAAAGCCCAGGACAATGCCCTTTTCAGATTTTCCGGTAATCTTTAAAATGTAGAGAGCAATCCGTTCATTCAACGCGGTCTTTTCGAGGGCCCGCGCGATAATAAATCCACCGAGAAAGAGGTAAATGATCGAGGTCGAATACATCGGTGCTACCGATCTAATGCTATTGATCCCCATCATTGGAAGGTAAACCATCGGAATGAGCGCCGTTACACCCAAGGGGAGGACCTCAAAAACCCACCATAGGACCATCCAAGCGAGCATAAAAAGGGTCAGAACTGCTTGCGGGTCACCCAAACCACTCAACACTCCGAATAAGATCTCCAAAAGAAGGATGACAAAGGGGAGTATCGCTGCGATGGTCTTTTTCATGGAAGGGCGCGGGATTAAGAAGCGGTCTTTTTTCGTTTTCTCAAAAGCCGGACCATCGTCAAGGTCGGGGTCTCAATCGATTTCGTA
>JBCCBL010000361.1:0-2798 GCA_039034055.1 Verrucomicrobiota bacterium
AAAGATACTACGAGCCTTACAGGAAGGTGAAATACAGCGAGTGGGTGGTTCGGGAACCATCAAAGTGGATGTCCGCCTCATTACGGCAACCAACAAGCCTCTCGAAGAAATGGTCGCCGAAAAAACTTTCCGGGAGGACCTTTATTACCGTTTAAACGTGGTTCGCATCCGACTGCCGAGTCTCCGAGAACGTCTATCCGATATTCCGCAGTTGGTCAATTTCATGATTCAGCGCCTCACAAAGGAGCGGAAAACACACGTCAAGCGCGTGAGCAGCGAAGCGATGTCAGTGCTCTCTCTGCACAAATGGCCGGGAAATGTGCGGGAATTGGAAAACGTCATCTATCGCAGTGCGGTGATTGCAGGTGGAGATGCGATTTTGGTCAAAGACTTACCAATGGAAGTCCGGAGTTCAGCCGAGAGTGCCACTCGTTCACCGTTCTCTGCGGGAAGCCTCACCTTGGTTAACGAATCATCCGAAGAAAATGAGGCCGAGACCTCTGCCACGTTTGAAGAATCCGGCCAGACCCAAGTAGTCGAGGCCGAAAGGCCAATTCGCTCTCTGGATGAGATTTATGATGAATTGTTTGAAGCGCTCACTCGAGAAGATAGCGAGACCGGAGTGCTCACCCTCATCGAACATGCCATGGTGATACGTGCTTTAGAGTCCAATGGAGGGAATCAAGTTAAAGCCTCTCAAATCCTGGGGATGACACGGACCACCCTGCGAAAACGCATCGAACAAAACGATATCAAAGTCGGCGTTTGAGTGCTTAGACGAAGGGCTCTTGGAGCAACTCGTCTTTTTCATGCAGTGACTTTCGAAGCTTGCCAATCCGCGAAGTGAGCAAGCTTTTTTGATTTTCAAGATCAGAAATACGCAAGATCAGCATCCGTTGTTTTTGCATGCTCTCAGCAGTTTCAAAAGGGTTCGGAGTCGCATTGGCCACGGCAGCAGCCAGAGCTTTGGTATGCCCGGAATAAGGCATAAAGAGTCCATAGATCATCAATGCCAAGGCAACGGCACTCAGCGGCATCGTATAGGTGCTCTGCGATAGCACGCTAAAATACATAATTACGATACCAATAATTTCGCAGAATACCGCGGAAGCCAAGCGGCTTCCCTGCTGAACGTCATCGGGAATCTCAGTTCGAGGCTTTTTGCGCTTCCGCCACTTATCTGCTTTTTCGCGAATGGCCTCGATCTGCCTCTTCAATTTACCGGCATCTTGAAGCGTGCGTTCGAGCTTTTTCTTCTCCTGCTCAATAGAATTTTGTAGGTTGGTGATTTCATCTTGGACCTTCTCCTCGGTGCGGCTCCAAATCGAAGCCAGGCGCTCTCGAATCTCGGCACCATCATCTATCGACAATAGCCCACGATATGTCGATATGTCATCTGCGGCGGTCGGAGAAAGTTTTAGGTTGAACTTCGTCTTGATGAAATAGTCCCGATCCCGCTCAAGAATCTGCTTAATCTTCCTAAAATCCTGAGGGAACAACTGCTTGGCTAAATCCTCGTTGATGAACGAGGAGACCGATAGGCGGCTTAGCCAGTTGCGTGAATCTTCCCGCGGGATTCTGGAGCATATCGATTCAAACTTCTCAGCTTTTTTTAGCAAAGCCTGGTGATCCTCCGGATTGTGCCGCTCGTTATACTCGCGCAGAAACTCGGCATAATAGTCGGCCATGTGGTAGCCTCCGCGGCTCATTTTTTCATCGATAAATTGTGCATTTTTTAAAACCGCGGCAGCGACGCGAGGTGCATCGCTTTCCTTGTAAAAAAGCATCATCGACTCTGGGCTGATGAAAGGACAGTAAGCGGCATGGATCATCCATCGCTGCTGTTCGGGCTCTTTACCGCGAAAGATTTTGGCGACGACCGTTGAGAGTTCAGACTCATGCCGTTGCGAAACCATCGCCTGAATCTCTTTTGCCACATCGGACGGGAACCCTCGGGTCTTATTATACACCGCTAAATCCTTATCAATGGACAATCCACGGCGCTCCAGCATGCCTTGGATTTCCCCAAGTGTAAAAGGTTCGATCCGAGATTCGACGGGCCGTTCTCCTACCGGGAATTTGATAGTCTTGAGCTTCGCTTCATCTGAGGAAGTTACAATGAGTCTGAGATCTTTGCGCTGTGACTCGTAAAACAAGAGAGGCATGAATTCCTTGGTAATCCAACGAACAAGAGTCGGGGTCGCTTTGTCGATGTCATCGATGACAATGGTAATTCGTGGATTCTGCAAAAAACTACCGTTCGAGCCGGCCAGATTATTGAAGACAAAATAGTCCTCAAGCAGTTGAACCCAAATGCGTGTCCGTTCGGAAGCGCGCGCAGCACGAACCGAAAAATCTTCATCCGGAACCAAGCTAGAGCTGAATTCTTCCTCAAAACTTGAATGGTCTTGGTCATCGAACCCATCACTCTCAATTTCCGACAAAGCCACGCGACCCGCCTCGCGCGCAAAGGTTGAAACGGTCTTTTTATGCTCATCGCGATTGGCTAAGATTCCCTTAGTAAAGGCCTCACGCGCCCGGGCGCCTGAATCAACATCCCAAACCTTAGATATTCTGAGCCACAAGTGCGGCTGCGCACTGCTGTCCAAAGTCCTCCAAAGCTCATCGAGGACTGCCGTCTTCCCCACCCCAGGATCACCATAGATAAACAGCATTCGATGTGAATCCACAGCATTGCCCGGCTTGCCGAGCTCCTCCTGCAAGTCTTCTAAAATTCGGGTCCTTCCTATGAACTGAAACTCCTCCATGAGCGGAAAAAAGAAGTCGCCCAATCAGCC
>JBCCBL010000362.1:0-2788 GCA_039034055.1 Verrucomicrobiota bacterium
GTATCGGCGCAATTCGAACGACCGGTTGCCGGTCTCTTGAAAGCCCACGGTTGGACCTTTGAACTCAGCGGACGTATCGATCAAATAATTACTGATAAAAATAAGCTCGAACTGCGTGAAATAAAATCGACCCGACACGCCCTACCCGACGATCCTGAAAACTTGAAGACACTCTATCCGCACTATTTCAATCAAGCGGCCATCTACCCACTCCTTCTCGCAAAAGAGCCCGAACACGCGGGAGCGACGCTACGGACAAAACTGGTATTTGTAAATATTGAGGACGGAATCTCTCAATCGATTGATCTCGAACAACCCGAGGAAGTCTTCACCGCTCAATGCGCGCGCATGCGGCCATTCCTCGAAGCTCGGATTCACGCCCGAGAGCGCTGTGTCTCTGCGACATTTAAGCCTCCCTTTCGAGAACTACGCGACGGACAGGCCGAAGCCCGCAATGCACTCCTCGATTCACGCGTAGACACCCAGCATCGCATTTTTCAAGCACCCACCGGATTCGGGAAAACGGGCATCGCCCTCGAATACGCCCTCCACCTACTCAAAAGTGGCGAAGTTGAGCGCATCGTCTACCTCACCAGCAAAACCTCGGGTCAGCACCAAGCCTGCAAGCAACTGGCGGCCATGCTTGAGGGCTGCCCTGACCCACCCCTGACCCTCCAATTGCGCAATCGCGAAGACCATCACCAGGGCTTAGCCACGATTCCTGAAACTCTCGAAGATTCCCAACATTTGAGCCAGATTGTATCCGAAATTCCCTATCAATTCCGAGACGGCTTTCTTGACCTAGAGACAATCAAACACTTTGCTCTCGAAAAGGAAGTCGATCCCTTCGAGATCACTCGACGGGCTATCCCCTTCGCGGATATCCTTGTAGCAGATTATAACTACATATTTTCACCAGGTGTTCGCGGCTTTCTCGAAAACACCCTCGGTTGGCAAAGCAAAAAAACCTTCCTAATCGTCGACGAAGCTCACAATTTGCCGAGCCGCGGATGCATGGTATGGAGCCAAGAACTTACCGTAAAAGATATCGAACTACTCCGTGACTTTTTGTTCTTCAACAACCTATCGATTCCCCTCCAACGTGACCTCGACGAATTCCTGGCCTGCATCGAACAACCCGAACCAGGGAGAACACTTTCTCACAGCGAACTATATGCGCTGAAGGACCAAGTGGATCGCGTGAAAGCGAACATCCTGTCAACTCACCTTCCATGGGACGAGCTACCTGACCAGACCATTGAAGCTCTCAACAGTATTCTTTTCGTGCAGCGCCTTTGGGAGTATGCGGAGTTACCGCTCCTAATCCAAAAAACTACAGACAAGGCCATCACCTGGCAGTGCCTCGATGCATCCACAGAGTTAGGACACAGCCTTGATAGCTTTTTCGGCACCCTGTGTATGTCGGCGACAATTGGACAACCCGATATCGCCGCCGACTCATTTGGCATCGGAAAACACCTTGCGAATCTCCAATGGATTGAGGCGGAGGCTCCATGGCGGAAAAACGGATACAAAGTGGCTATCGATACCCGTGTCGACACGCGATTGAAAGCACGCGAAAGATCATATCAAATGACCGCTGAGACTGTCGCCGCAATGGCCGAAACAGCACCCGGAACCGTCGTCGCCTTCTTCCCATCCTATCGATATGCTGAAGCCATCCGCACCTATCTTGAAACCCTCTTTCCGTATCTGCGCCTTACCCTCCAGAAACGCGGTCTGAATTTCGACCAGCAAGAAAGCTATTTACTGAGTGCCCTCAACAGTTCCGACGTTTTATTACTCATTCTCGGAAGCAGCTTTTCCGAAGGGATTGATGTGCTAGGAGGCCGCGTCAGCAAAGCAGTTGTAGTGGGTCCAGCTCTACCTGAAATGTCAGCCACTCAGGAAGCACTACGCAAGCGATTCGAGGATTCAATGTCGCCCAGTGAAGCCTTCGAGCGCGCATATATTGTTCCAGGTATGCAGAAGATCAATCAAGCCCTCGGACGCTTAGTACGCAGCCCAGACCATCGCGCTCAAGTGATGCTTCACGGTAAACGATTCCAGGAGCCGAATTACCAAAAACACTTAGACCCCGTGTTCACCCAAAGCACCGTCTTCATAAAACGAAAACATGAGTTAGCAGAATTCTTCGGCGACCATTATTTTAATAGAAAAGAGTCGTAACGATCTGATACGAATATCCCAAGGTCAGCAAATGGTAATCGTTTGATTATTGGCAAAAGCAGTGCTTACAATACAGCGTGCGCCAACTGCGTACTCCATAATCTTCTCCACTTCCAAACTATTCGCCAGGAAAGCGATCAATTAGCCGATTAAATGCGAATCGACACACATGTTCATATTTTTCCCGAATCGGCTGGAATCGATCCGCCCACCTTCGCAAGCTCCCAGGGAGAGCTACATTGGCTGAAGCTGGTAGCGCCCAAAGACCGCTCCAGTATCCAGGCATGGGCTGATCCTGAGACCTGCCTCCGGCATATGGATTCAGTCGGTATCGATATGGTAATCCTGCAGGGCTGGTACTGGGAAAACGCAGACACTTGCACCCTGCACAACGCCATCTATGCAGAAATCCTCAAAAAGTGGCCGGATCGATTCAAGGCCTTCGCATCGTTTCATCCGGATCTTGTTAGGGAAAATCCCGCATGTCTGGATCAGATACTTGAGTCTGGATTTAGCGGTCTCGGAGAGCTACTTCCCCAGGCCCAAGGCTATATGTTTGAAGATCCTGATTTTGTGAAAGCGCTCAGATACGCAGAGA
>JBCCBL010000363.1:0-2735 GCA_039034055.1 Verrucomicrobiota bacterium
CTGCAGTAGAAATGGAAAGTGGGGCGATTGCAAAAGTATGTTGGGTCAACGAAGTGCCCTTCATGCAAATCAGGTCAATTAGCGATGTCATTGGTAACAAAAACCCGAATGAGTTTTACGAGTTTAAAGCCGTCGCTGAAAAAAACTCAGCCCGTCTGCTAAATCTGGTGATGCAATCGGGTAAGCTGCCTAGGTAGTTTCTCACACCCATAGCCAGACCCAAAAGCCTTAAGGCATCCTTCATTTGTTCCATAACTCTAAAGGCGAATCGCTTCAGCAGTTTAGAAAGCACGTAATTCGCAGCAGCCTATTCCCAGAGACAAACCTACCCAAGGCGATTGAGCGTCTGAGTTTCCTACAGGCCGACCCGATTCGCTGCCCCGCCCGAGCACAGGACCTCATCCTCAGACAAAGAGTCAAACAATACAAGGCAGGCCATCTCGAAAAATGCTACCCAGACCTAAATCTCGAAGAGTGTTTCTTATTCGCCTATGGATTCGCACCCAAGGTACTTTGGGACCTGATCTATCCGAAAACGATTAGTGCCCTCTCGGCGCTCGATAAACAAATTCTAAGCGCAATTGGACGCTTAGGTTCCACGGATTCCCGCGGACTGGAAGCACAAATCGGAGCGAAGCGCGTTACCAATTATTGGGGTGGTTCTTCACGCAAAGCGAAGATGTGCCTGGAGTCTCTGCATGATCGAGGGCACTTAAGGGTCTCACACCGGGAGAACGGAATCCGCTTTTACGCATTAGCCCGAATACCTCAGACGGATCGATCCAAACCGGAGCGCTTTAAAGAAATACTCCTGATCACTCTGCGCGCAATCGGACCCACCACACGAAGGTTCCTCCTCAGCGAACTCGCACAGTTCAAATACCTACTCAATGAGGTAAAAGCTCGACGCGCATGCCTCCAGGAACTCATCGACTCAGATCGGATACGTATCGATTTAGTGGATGCAGTGGAATACATATCTGCCAGCGATCAGAAACCCAGCCGAGTCGCACTTGACCGAGTCCGCATTTTAGCACCCTTTGATCCCATCGTCCGAGACCGTGCCCGATTTGAGCATCTTTGGGGCTGGACGTATCGATTCGAGGCCTACACGCCTCCGGCGAAACGCAAGCTCGGCTATTATGCGATGCCCGTTCTCTGGCGAGATCAAATGGTGGGCTGGGCAAATACAAAGGTCAACGACGGTCAACTATCCGTTCAATTCGGTTTCATCTTTGAATGTCCAAAAGAGAAGGCTTTTCATCAAGCTACCGAACATGAAGTGGCCCGAATGGCGGAGTTCTTAGAGCTGGATAAATCAGCTTTCTCATTGTAGGAATTTCAGGGAATCGTTCGGAGACTAACTTCAACCGGCTTCCAATATTTAGTGTCATTTTACTGGTACTCCGTTGCTAATTTTTTCATAATGCCCCAAGGCTGTTCATCATAGGGACTTTCATTCTCAGGACTGTAACGGGGAATCAAAACGCATTCCTCCTTTCATCATGATTCAGTGGCTCAATAAACCTGTAAGGATCGGCAAATTAGAAGTCAGTGGGATGGACTTGCTTTCCAGCGTCGCCGCTTTTCTCGGCTACGGTGGCTGGGCAGTTTTTGCAAACTACGCCGTGTCCCCGATGGCGGCGTGGCGCGCGGGTTTTGTCCAAGGGACCTACGCCTTTGGCTCCACCTTGTTCCTCACCGTGGCCATTCGAAAAGTCTTTAACGCCACCGGCAAAGGCGTCCGCGGGAAATGGATCGGATTCACGACCGGGATGGTGATCATTATCAGCCTTCCGGCGACTCTCAACATCATCGCGCAGACTCCCAACGTTATTAAAACGATCCTTCCCGGCATCGTGATCGGAAGTGTTTACGTGGGTGTTTTTTCCAAATTATTGGAATAGGCCTCGACCCTCTCCTCTCTCTGATGGCGTAGACGCAAAGGCCTATGAATATAAAAACCCTTACCATCTCCATAATGCTGACCCTCGGCTTGTCCGTCAGTCTTGCCGCCGATGACCCCATTTACACCGGCACTTTCAGCAACCTTGCCGTAGGTGGTTACGACCCCCTCTCCTACTTCTCCAGAGATGGCGAACCCATAAAGGGCAACAAGCAATTTTCCACTCAATGGCGCGGAGCTGAGTGGCGTTTCTCCAGCGCGTCCAACCTGGCGAAATTCAAAGCCGATCCGCTCGCTCATGCGCCTCAATACGGGGGCTACTGTGCTTGGGCAATTGCCCAGGGAAAGCTTGCGAAGGGGGATGCCGAAACCTATGCGCTTGTGGATGGAAAGCTGTACCTCAATTACAACGCTAAGGTAGCCGAACGCTGGAACGGCGATCGCCAAACATTTATTGAACAAGCCAATATTCGATACCCGAGCCTCATTGATCTGAATCACGCGAAAGCAAACTGAATGGTATCAACACGAGAGCATTGGGTTCTAGAAGAGCACTTTGACCCCAGCGCGGACTTGGATCTATCCACGCGCCGAGCGCAGACTTCCTTCTTCGAATTCTGGCCGATGTGGCTCATGTATGCCCCCGTGGCCTTGCAGTGGATTGCACTGAGCCTGAAATATCGATCCATCACCCTGCCTCTGGCTGCGAACCCGAAGCTAACCCTCTCGGGAATGGTCGGCATGCCAAAGAGTGAACTATTCGGCCAAACCAGCGGAGAACTCGCACAGCACATCGCGCCTTGGATTGTCTATACCAAAACCGAAGCCA
>JBCCBL010000364.1:0-2734 GCA_039034055.1 Verrucomicrobiota bacterium
ATGATGTCGAAGATGCTTGGGGCGGAGATGGCATTGAGCTGAGAGTCAGCCCCATATCAGACCCCATTCGCAGCATCGAAACAACGGCCTACTGGCAGGACCAAAACAAAAACTATTTCGCAATGTATCTGGTCCCCGATGTTCCAACCCGCTCCTACAGTTACAACTACGGCACCAAAATCCCTGAAGGAATTATCACTGAATGCCAGTCAAACTCTGACGAAAAAACCTACCGCGCGGTGGTCTCCATACCTATTTCAGTAATCGATGATTTTTACGATGGAGATGCCAGTAAAGTGCGCCTCTCGATTGGCCTGAACGACCGTGACTCTCCAGGCGAGAGACCCGCTCAAATCTGGTGGCCTGAAGACTGGCGATTAGAAGACATGACACCCGGCAGCGGAACCTTCGAGTTGTGAAACTCAGAGACAGGTAATCACTACCTACAAGTTCTTGTTTTGATATGTATGTAGTGAATCAACATTACAGGCACGATCCAGTCCAAGAGAACTCCAATCAAATTGTTTTGGCGGAGATCTAAAATTTCGCGCAGATTTCCCGTTCGATGGTGATAGCCAATCGCATGACTGCGTCGCAGATAGTGGGCTGAATAAATCCTTGCCGCGGGTCGAGCGTTTTCATTTCTTACAGGCGCTTCATCGTGCAAAGAATCACATCGATCAAAGAAATTGCCAAACTTGCAAACTGTTCTATTGCAACGGTTTCGAACGCTCTAAACAACAAAGGACGGGTGAGCCTGGAGATCCGTGAGAAGATCTTCGAGATATGCAAACAGCATGGATACCTCCCGAATTCGGCGGGCCGAAACCTTCGAAGGCGGCAGAATGAAATCGTCGGATTGATGTTTTATCCGTCGTGCTCCGCTATTTTCAGCAACGTATTTTATGCCAAGATTATGGAATCACTTGAGGCAACGATGGAAGCCCACGGATATGACATCCTTCTCTCGGGGACCGATTTTCTCAAAAACCCTACGGAACCTCCCCGCTTCATGCGCCAGGGAAAAGTCGATGGTATCATACTGCTCGGAGGCTTCCCGCAAAAGGCAGTGAGCGACCTTCACAGCTTCGGCCTACCCCTCCTTTTTCTGGATAATCATGTGGAGAATCTACCCGTCGACAACGTCACCAGTGATGGCTTCAACGCCAGCGAATTAATCGTGGAGCACCTGGTCAAGCTCGGTCATCGTAGAATCGTTTACATGGCCCATAGCCACGAAGATGCCAATGCATCGGTGCGCGAAGCGGGGTTTCTGAAAGCCGTCATCAAACATGGGCTGAATCCCGAGGAGTGCCCAAGCTTACGCGACTTCTATCATACCAGCGATGGCTACGAACGACTGCGGGAATTACTCGCCAAATCAAATGCCGCAACTGCACTCATCGGGGTGAACGATACCCTTGCTGTGGAATTGATGGAATGTCTACAAGATGATGGGATCAGAGTGCCAGAAGATATGACCATTTTTGGTTTCAATGACGATACCGACAGCGTCCGTACCACGCCCAAGCTATCGACCGTAAGGATCGAAAAAGGAAAAATGGGGCTTCTCGGCGCCGAGACGATTCTCAAACGTATCGAGGACCCAGACACCGGCTACACCTCAATCCGGCTTCCGGTGGAACTTGTCCATCGAGAATCGGAAGCACCCCCCAGACTATAAGATCTCGTTTTACCCGAGGGCTTCGACAAATTATCTTGTAAACAATGGTTAAACGTTTTCTCTACGTGGATGAAGTCACACCCCTATTTCGAAAATCACGTTCTCAAAGACGGCAAACTCTGGGTAGACGGCCAGCACAAATTTCTTAAAACCGGCAAACCACTCCGCGACTACGGAAACGCCGAGCAGATAGACGCCCTCATCGCGGATTTACCAATCATTGCATCGAAGAAATACAGCAATATAGCGATCAACTGTTACTGGCACCATTTCAATCCATCCGGCGATGGTGTGATAGAAATCTCCGTCGAGCCGCTCAAAAAACTCATCAAAGCGATCCGTGCCGCTGGAATGTATGTGAGCTTGTCTGTAGAAACATACGGCGTCGGCGGAGGCCAGATTCCTGAAGGCTTTTGGGAAAAATTTCCAAATACCCTCGCAGTCAATGATTTGGGACAAGAAGTCTCCGATACCGAATACGGCTATGGTTCCAAAGTACCATCCCTGTTTTCCGAAGACTATCTCAAAGCTTCACGAGCTTACATGACCAATCTGGTCGCAGCCCTCGGTGCTGAAAATTTCCTCTATATCGAAACAACGGTAGAGCCCCAATACATGGGAGCCCAATGGCTGGACTACAGTGAGACGGCGAAACAAGCCTATCAAACGTGGACTGAAGAGACCGAGGCCAATGACGCCCTGCCCTTCCCAAGCGAATTCCCCGCTACCGAATCTTTCAAAACCTCTGCCGCGTGGAATAACTTCCGGGCATTTTTCCTCGCACAGTGGATTAATGGCGACGCCCAAGCCCTGCGCGCTGGAGCCGACGGTGCTGCCCTCTGGATCGCTTCCGATTACTTAGATGCTGAAGAACACACGATGCCACAACGCTGCGGAAACCCAATTGAGCTTCTCCGCAACATGACTGAAACCGACATCGTTCAAGTCAATTGGGCGTGGTGCAATGTCGAGCGCAAGCCGAATCAAAAAGCCTATGATCGGGTAAAACAAGTGATGGAAGAAACGGGCCGAGATTGGGTGGTCACCGAG
>JBCCBL010000365.1:0-2712 GCA_039034055.1 Verrucomicrobiota bacterium
CCGATGCACGAGTATGTCTAGTCAGTAGCGGAGGGACGCATGTTGCCGATCTCGAAGAGCTTACGCAGGCGCTCTGGGTGGTGGTCGAGGGTGAGGCGGCGACTCGAGCACTAATCGCTGGGGAGTTCCTTGAGTTCCGCGAGATCGCCAAGATTGCTCGAAATTATTCAGGGAAACGAGGTCCGATAATCACCCTTCCGAACTGGATCGTGAATGCCGCTATCCAGCTTCGGGAGAAGCTTGGGATTGACCTCGTAGGACACCCAGATGCCGCCGCGCGCTATGGACAAGTCTACTGGCAAAACGGAGAGAGTGGGCTCTTTTCTCATGAAAAAATTTCCATGCAATCGGGACGTCAAGGCATCGAAAAAGTAGCCGAGTGGCTCATGAGAAACACTTTTCATTAGTAATTGAATATACTCAGATAGGTTAAAGCTGAATGTATCGCTGGTCGACCTATACCGAGTTCATGGGAGACTTATTAGATCCGCCAAGTGCAGAGGAGGCCAAAGATTTGTTTGAGGGACAAATCTCTGGGTCATCCAGCCCTGTTTGGAAATCCGCACGTCGAATCCTCTTAATCGATGATACCGAGAGCGTTCTGAATGACTATCGCCGTATCTTGTGCCCTCCGAAAACCGACACCGGACTCGAATCGCTCGAAGATTTTTTGTTTGACGAAGAAGAGAGCCAAACGGCCAGCGCAGAGACGACTTCGGGCAAAAAGAATGGTCAGGAGGAATTCACCTTTGAGTTAGAATCGGCAACCCAAGGTGAGCAAGGGTATGAACTGGCGCTCAGTGCGCGCGAGCGTGGGGAGCCTTTCCAGCTAGCCTTTGTCGATATGAGAATGCCTCCCGGATGGGATGGTCTGCAGACGATTCAGGCATTGATGCGCGTCGACCCAGAGATGCAGTTCATTATCAGCACTGCATATAGCGATTTTACGTGGGCCGAGACGATGGAACGACTTGGCTACGAAGACTCAGACCGCGTGTTGATCCTCAAAAAACCGTTCGATACCAGTGAAGTTTGGCAATTGGCAGTCTCCCTCAGTGAAAAATGGTTCCTTGCGCAATCTGCTAGAGTCAAACGCGATGAGTTGGAGCACCTTGTTAAAGCGCGCACATCCGAACTGCTGAAAACGCAGAATAGCCTCGTCCAGGCCAGAAATGAAGCGATTGAGGCGAGTCAGGCCAAGAGCCGATTCTTGGCCGGCATGAGTCATGAAATTCGCACTCCGCTCAATGCAGTCGTCGGTATTTCAAATATTTTGAATGACCTTCCGATGCCTGAAGAGCAAAAGGACATGGTCAAGACACTCAACACCTCAGCAGATCACCTCTTAACTATAATAAATGACATCCTCGAGTTTTCGAAGATCGAGGCAGGTCGCGTTGAGCTTGAAAGTATCCGATTTGATCTTCAGACCTGTATCAATGATATCATACAACTCTTTGGGCGTCGCGCTCATGAGAAAGGCATCGGTCTGTGGTCCTCTTATCCTTTTTGGGTACCGACCCGAGTGATTGGTGACCCAACACGCCTAAAGCAAATTTTAACGAACCTCGTATCCAATGCAATTAAGTTTACGGAAACCGGGCAAGTGTTCGTTTCGGTAAAATTCTCAGAAGGAGTTGATGGTGAAAAGCTCTTCACGATATCAGTAGAAGATTCCGGAATCGGTATTCCGGATTCGGTGAAAAATCAACTGTTTGAAGAATATACCCAAGCCGACTCAACCACCACTCGGCGCTTCGGAGGGACGGGTCTAGGACTGCAAATTAGTTCGAAATTGAGCACTCTGATGGGGGGCAATATTACAGTAGACAGCACGCCCGGAAAGGGGAGTTGCTTTAGCTTGACAGTGCCCTTTGCAGCATCGTCGGATCCAGATGAGCAAAAAGTAAAAATCAATACATCCGAGCTAGAGACCCGAGACCTACACGTTGTCGATATCCGCGGCGATTCAATACATTTGTTCAATGCGCTAAAGAAATTCACTCGGAATGTGTCAGTCTATCAGAGTGTGGAGGAGTTTACCGAGCAAGGAGATCTTCACGAACTCGATATGGTGATCTACAATGTTGATCAACTGACCGATTCAGTGAAAGAACGATGTGGTTACATTGATAAAAAGATGCAAGTCTCTGCTCCGAAGATCGTGATATCTCACACCTACCGCAATCCAACTACGGAAGAAGCGCGTCCCTTTAACATTCGCGGTCATATCACGATGCCGGTCGATGTCTATGAATTCATCTACGCACTTACTCTGATTTGCCGTGAGCGTATTTTCCATGTCGATACCCCTGTCATCACTCGACAATTGATACGGATGAGGCGAGACATTCCCGTTGGTGAAGAGGCGGTAGTCATTCGAGATTTGTCAGGAAGCATCCTGCTGGCCGAAGACAATATTGTAAACCAACGGGTCTCAAAAATGATTCTCAAAAGGATGGGTCTGGAAGTTGATATTGCCAATAATGGAGCTGAAGCGGTTGAGAAAGCGAGGATTGGTAACTACGATTGTATTTTAATGGATTGTCAGATGCCTGAAATGGATGGACTCGAAGCAACCGAAAGTATCAGGAAGCTCGGGGTCCAGATTACGACGGGCGATGATATCCCGATTGTCGCAATGACTGCCTGCGTGGTCGATGAGGAGATAAAACGATGCTACGAAGTTGGTATGAACGACTATTTATCCAA
>JBCCBL010000366.1:0-2703 GCA_039034055.1 Verrucomicrobiota bacterium
CCAGAAAACGAAAAACGGGGCTGAGAAAATCGTAGCGAAAACAGTTGTTCGCTCAATGGGGCTTACGCGGCTTTCATCGGAGGAGTGAACGCAATGACAGGGAATTACCCCGAAATCGTGAGTAATCCGTCAGAGCGGATCGTTGTTCCATTAAGAGATTTTCGAACCAAGTCCGGCCAGAGGACTATCAGATCACCACTCTAAAATCTCCTGATTACCTGATTGAAGAACATTTTGCAGAAATTATCACGCAATTAAGCTTGCTTTTTCCCGTCTTGAGGTAATGTCACGGGTGTTCCAATCCCGATGAATTATGTTTGGATTCCTTAAAATCAGTCTCAGACGTAAGAAGGCGATACCTCGAGATCCGGTATCGGGTAACCACACGGTTACCGATGTATGGAAAAATAGGTCTGAAAATCTCGCCGCACTCCTGGAATGCCACGAGAAGGAAATACGGGATAAAGAACGAGCGATCGAAGTCCTTCAAAGTCAGATCCGCTCTCTGAGAAAGACGGTTGTCAGCCAAGAGAAACTTGATGCACGTTTCGCAGATTTGGACTCACTCAGTCTGGAGGAACTCATCGACTCCCTCTCTCGCCACCCCGATTCATCAGGATTCAGCAGAGCGGTGTTTTACCTGATCAAACGGCGCGAGAATACATTTTCTGTCTCCGATTCAGATGACGATCTCACCAATTCAAATCGGATAATTTTCAAGAACGGAGCCCTCCATGGACTTCAGCAGCTGAGAGAGGATTTGTTCTCACTCATTACCCAATTTGACGATTCTGACGCCGAACTCAGGCTTACGCGTCTTCCATTCCCACTTTCCAAAAGTCGCGAAAGTGAAGTATTTGAGCCACAACAAAAGCAACAACAAGTCTAGACCGCCTACCAAGGTCAGATTTGTGTAGAGTTAGAGACGAGAGTCTTATCATGACGAAAAAATTCAGGTCATTTTTAATCACTGCAAGTCTGGCAGCCGCGGTTGTGGTCCAGGCAGTTTCCACAACCGACAATCAGTCTAGCTTCTCCTCGGAGATCGCTAGCTTGGGCCTCTCGACAAATATCAGTGAAGCATTCACAACCTATTCAGCTGGAAGCCTATCTAAGGAAACTGATTACTCATTCAACGGCTTCACTGCCAGTGCTGTCGACACCAGCGGTGACATGAACTTCTACATTGCGAACGATCTAAATATAGATTCCCCGTTTTACGCACCCTTCAGTTCATCGCAACATCTGGGCTGGGGGGAAATAAACCCTTTCGGTCCAAATGGAACGGGGAGACGAGGACCCACCATCACCTTGGACTTCGCCCCTGGCACAAAGGCAGTTTCTTTCGATTTCCTGGATACCGACAAGATCGATAGATATCAAATCTACGTCAACGGGGCAAATGTGAGCTTTGGTTCCGCGGGGGACGCATTCCCGCCAGCATCCTGGTCACGTGGCGTGAGCTTCTTTGGAGTTACCAATAACGGAGCTGACATCAATCAAGTTCAATTCGTCCACGGTAGATTATCTGATGGCTTTGTCTCTCCATTTGGGATCGATAACGTCCAGATTGCAAATGCTGCGGTTCCTGAACCAACCACTATAGTTTTTTTGATCGGATGCATCGCTCTCGCGATTGGAATCCACCAACGTCGCAGAAATATTGGGGTGGAAGAAGCTTAGTCGCTGCCTACAAAATTCGCATGAAAGGGCTGACAGAACATTCAATTTTTGGAAGCCGGCTCTTCACATCTATGATTCCGTAAGCTCGTTCTCACGAATCTCATGTACCTGAAACTGGTATTGCACTCTTCGGTAAGATCTCGGAATCCATTGAGATTCTACAACGTCATTAAAAGGCTCGAAGAGACTCTAGGACGGAAACATACCTGGCATCTCGAAATCATACTACCTAAGTTCGTTGTCTCGTGTCTCATCTTGGGCATCACCGGTTATTTCGCGTGCGGATTTTTAGTCCAAAGAAAGATAAACAGTAATTTTCTGGATACGCACTTCAGCTATTTATCGATAATCAATCCATTGGCTTGGAGCGCCCTTCCTGAAAAAATAGGCGATGCCCATATTACTGAATCCAAGCGACTATTCGAGGAAGAAGAATTCCAAAGAGGTTTGATGCGCCTCCGTTCTGGAATCAATCGACAACCCTTTGATGACGACGCCCGCTTCACACTTGCCCTCATATATTCGCGCATAGGCGCCAATCTTGAGAGCCTCGACCTTCTGATGAAGCCCTTGGAATTCGACAGACCTGTGAGTATGGCCATGATACAAGATGCCCTACTCCTAGCCAAATCTTTGGGCGCATATAGTTTCATTGTAGAATACACAAAAGAACTTTCCCAGCATACGCCAACACTCGAAAATACCCCGCAGGTTGAGGAGGCCCTTTATTCCGCTCAGTTCAGCGCTCTATTGGAGTTAGAAGATTTTCCAAAGGTGATTCACCTCAGCGATACTTGGCGTTCAAAACATGGTCACACGAGTTTCGAAACCAAGGCACGCTTCAAAGCAATGCATGCTCTCAATAAAGATGAAGCGGTCTGCGAGGAATTAGACGCCCTTCATGGGCAGAAAATGGACGCGGTAATCCCTTACGCCGCCCCTTCGATACGCGAAATTAAGAGCCTCGGCGCTGCCACAACTGAACTTCTTTTGAGTGACATTTGGCAAAATTCGGAAGAG
>JBCCBL010000367.1:0-2684 GCA_039034055.1 Verrucomicrobiota bacterium
CTACAACGGTAAGAAATTCAAGTCCGAGAATGGCCTGCGTGACCTACTACAAAACAAGCTTGTGAGAGCCCTATAGAGGATTCTACCACTGAGTAATTGACGGTACAACTTATGATGCAGTGCATGCTTTAAGGCTTTCGGCATGAAGACTGAGGTCCGCATCAGATGAGCCGCTAAGAAGCGGATTCGCTCCAAAATCGATGAACCTTCTCCATATAACTCAGATTGCATAATTCTCGATACATCGCTTGATAAGATCTCTGTTGCATGCACCGCCACCCTCCAGTCGTCTCGCATCAATAAATCAACATGGCCAGAAACAAATGTTTCGCTCGGCAATGGATATCGATTACAGACCACTGATATAGACCTGTTCAAGTGCTTCGGATTCCGAGAGTTTTCAGGGTTAAAAACACTTTCTTTGATAAAGCCAGATTACCAAAACAGAACGAAGCCCAGAGCCGCTTCAAAGAAATAAGTGGATTCACCGATAAAAGGTCAAAGAATCGATCTAACAAAAGATTCTCAAAGGCTTCTCTTGGAAAAACCCTTTTTTCTACATTTGCCATCATCAACTTATCAAACCAATCAACCGCTTTCTGGATCGATTCACGATCAAATTCAGGCCAGTCTCCATTCATGATCTGATCATGAGTCGCTATTTCTAGTGAACTCGCTTCGACAATTCGGCTCAATACCGATTTCATCACGAGACGTCTATTTGCTTGCTTAGTGCCTAGGTGATTCCGGGAGACTTGGTTCCGAGATATTCTGTATTTCATCAACGGTTGATTTATGTTGATGCTATTAGATGTATTCACCAAACGACTCCAAAGATCATAATCCTCGCAAGGCATATATTCCTCTCGATACACCGGGTTCATGCTCGCGACGGCACTACGACGCATCATAGTCCCCGAGTGAGTGAACGGAGATCGATGGATAAGGGAAACAAAGACTTCCTCATTGGATTCAGGAACCTTCCAAATTGAACCTAGTTCTTCGCCCTGAAATGTCTGCGCAGCGCAACTCACAATATCTATGTGTTCATGTTCCTCGAGCACTTTAACTTGTTTCTCAAATCGAGTTACCATCGAAATGTCGTCTGCGTCCATACGTGCTATGAAGCGTGATTCGGTATTTTTGATCAGGTAATTGAGTGCATACACGTATCCTCTATTTTCCCCTGAAAAATGAGCGACTATATTCTGATTTTCATTCGTGTATCGCTCAATGATTGCTCGAGTGGAATCCGTTGACCCATCGTCGTATATGTGAAATGCAAAATCCTCGTAATTCTGTTCTAATACACTTTCGACAGCTTCCACGATCGTGTCTTCAGCATTGAACGCTGGCATTATGACACAGATTTTCAACTGCCTAAAATCCTCTCAAACAGACAACTCAAAGCCATTTTATAGTTACCAACCGCTAGTGAACGATGAACACTTCCGACCGTTGTATGCCATGGATTACCCCGTGCTAAGTCTTTCCTGAGCTTCTCTGGATCAAACTCACCATTCAGTGAAAGCAATTCGACGAGTTGGTGCAATATGCTATCTTCGGGGAGCCTGCGAGGCGCTCCCTTCATGAAGTAATGAACGATCCGTGCCGATTTCGCGAAGTATGGGGAGCTTTCAACAATAGCATTGTAACTAACCGGGAGAATATCTGGAGCTATTTCTGCCTGGAACATCGATGCATTAAATGCAGGTTGATCAAGAATCTTACCACTCTGCCGGTAAAACGCTTGGAAGTTTTCATACCAGAGTTCCAAAAAACGCTTCGCCGACTCGGTATCAGCAAGCGAGAAAATTCCTGCATTGAAATAACCAAGCCTATGAGGCCTCCACCCAAGGGCATCATAATGGGGTCTTATCCAATTCGGAAAATACGGGCTTTTGAATTCCTCATTTCGATCATGACACAAAGCTACGTCAAATCCTTGCTCGACTTCCTCAAGTCGAGGAACTTCCCTGAACGTAACAGTATCACTATCCAAAAAAATCAAGGGCGGTGAGAAAAAACGCCCAATATTCGTTCGCAAAAACCGGCTAATCATCACCGGGCCTTCCGATACAATTTCTGTAGGAACTTCGGGCGTCACAATCTCGTCAAATACGAGCCCGTTTCGCATGCTTATTGTCTCGATCTGCTCCTTGTCTTCCGGAGTGGTGATCAGCACAACCATGACATCTGGATTCTCAATCTTAAATGACAGAGCCGAGATGTATGTCATGCACCTCATATATGACTCATCGGCGGTCGATAAACAATAGATGGCTTTCTGTTGTTTCAAATTTGGATATTAAATTTCCGGAAAACCTGTAACCAGTTCCTCAGCTTGCTCATATACAATAGAGTCAATTGATTTTTCTACATTGATCTTTGCAAAAATCGAATTGTGGCCTGTATCTGTAAATTCGATATATCTTTGCTCAGACAAATAGTTTGCCAAAACATAGGTCTTCTGATGCTTGGGCGTGAGATCAGGATGGTAGTCATCGATAAAAATAAAAGTGTCTTTGCTCAGGACTCTGTTGAATAAAAATAGATCACGGTGAATCCTGGGCATAGATCAAGACCGCATCCAGGGTCATGGGGTCTACCTTATACTTCCACCAGTAGCCCCGTTTACGCCCAACTAAATATGGACTCTCTAACGCTTTGAGCATCAATCCTTC
>JBCCBL010000368.1:0-2607 GCA_039034055.1 Verrucomicrobiota bacterium
CACCATCAACCGTTACCGCCAGGGTAGTCCCGAAGAGAGTCCCAGCTCCCCCAGAACCAAAAACACTCACTCCACGGATCGCGTAGCCACCATCTTGACCAAACTGCATAACCCCCGGCGTGCGTTGAACCACGTCCTCCAGGGTCTGGAGATTGCGCTCTTGCATCGTCACCGAATCGGTGACCTTGACACTGTTTACAGTCTCAAGGAGCGTCCGGTCGCGCAGTTCACCGGTTACGGTGATTACATCAAGTTCGGCGATTTCGTCTTCTCCGGTGAGCGTCGAGTCTTGACCCGAAAGTCCGACGGTGAAGAGAACAGTCGAGGCCAAAAGCCAGGCTCTGGTGTTTGTTTTCAGCGTGTTCATGTCTGTATATTGAGGATTAGCAGTCAGATCAACATACCGGTATTGAGACGCATTATCAAAAAATCAAGCTGTAAATTTCTTGTTTAGGAATTTGTTCCAATTTTTTCTCGAGAATCATTTAACAATTTTTCACCCCGACTCCGTCGATGATCTTCAGGAGGACCGTTGGGCCTGTCTGGCTGCCAAAAACTTCACAAGCGATTTCAATTCAAGGTTGATTTTGCGCGATTTCCCTTATTTTTGACACTTAGTCTCATTAAACTATCAATGAAACATCTACTCCTGACAGCTCTCCTTTGCGGCGCAAGTATGGTAACGGGTCAATCCGCTAAGACGGTTGGGCTTGAACTCCCTGCCGAAGTAGAGGCCGAAATCGACCAGCTCGCGGAGGACTACGGAACTTCCCTCACACGCGCTTTCCTGACACTGGACGACGATGAAGACGGGCGCGTTGACATGCGCATGGCCTTGACTGCCCTGATGCGCCGAGGATTCGCGCGACCCGGAGGATCCGCCCCTGAGCAATACGAAGAGATGGGGTATGCGGAAATGTATCGCCGCCGTTTTGCGGACTCCGACAAAGAATTCATCAAATTGATCAAACAGGATGATGCCGGGATGGTCGGCCTCGAAGAGCTTGTCGAAGGCACCCGCAGTGCACTCCGCGAACACATCGTCCGCCAAAAGCCTCTCGATGAAAATAAAGACGGCAATCTCAGCCTTGCCGAATATGCAGCAAGCTATCCAATCCAGCCCAACGACACCGTGGACGCCGAAGGATTCACTGAACACCAGCGCTCCGAGTTCGCGCGACAGGATACAAACGAGGACGGCATCATTCAAAGCCATGAGTGGATCGCGGGTAACCTCGAATGGGTCGGCAACTGGCTCGAAGGAACGAAGCTCACCATCGTGTTCAGCAAACTAGATCTCAATGGAGATCGCCGCGTTTCCAAAGTAGAACTTCAGAAGGCCCTTCCGGGATTCACTGAACTACCCGAGACCGTCGCGATGCGCGAATCACGCTGGTGGCTACGTGAACTGCCCGCTGAGCAGAAACAGATTTTGAGCGAATATTTGCTACCAGCATCCGAGGGCCTGAAGCCGACATTCAAGTGGTCACCTGCTGCCGCAGCCTACTATGGAGACCTCGCTGTGGTGCGCTACCGCGCAGCGATGTTCGGAAATACTCTCGTTGTCGAGGCGAGCCATGCAGACACCTGGAAGACTTACGCGATCGACAATGCCAAGCGCTCGAAAGAAGCTTTTGGAGAGAATGCTCAACATGAGAATCCCACCGTCATCAACCTTCCCGAAACCGTCGCACCGAAAGACCCCTGGCGCCAGACCCGGCCCAAGGATTACTCCAAACCTGGTATGAACTGGTTTACTTGGGGTTTTGAAGGCAAAGCATATTTCTCAATCGAGCTAGAAAGTTGGCCAAAAGAAGGATTTGAGATCATCGTAAGTGCTCAAGTCTGCGACCCGAAATCATGCGCCATGGCCAACAATTTGGTGCTCACAGTGCCCGCAGAGAATAATGCAGGCGCATCTCCTGCTTACCGGATGATCGCGGTCCTCGCTTCGGCAAACGAGCGCGACATCGCACTCAACCCATGAATCGCACCCTCAAACGCCTGTTTTTTGCCACGTGTTGCGCGGCCTCTCTTTGGGTGATCCGCGCCGAGGAGACCGTCGAAAAGGTGAAATGGCTCTACTCCTACCAAGATGCCATCGCCGAGGCGAAAAAGACCGACAAACCCATCTTTCTCGAATTTCGTTGCGCTCCCTGAATTAACGGACGCGAATTTGATGCACAGGTTGTGCATACTCCACTCAACTCGCTTAGAAGAGATGCCTAAGATTGAGGATATTTTGGGAATGCCTGTTTAACCTCTCCCCAGCCCCTCTCCTACGAGGAGAGGGGAGGAAGACAATTTACAAAATCATTTGATTTTAAAAAAATAGACTATCTTTCATAGCCTAATTTAAATCACACAAAATCTATCTACTTCATGACATCTTTAATGTATAACAACAGTCTGAAGAGATAGTCCTACCATGCTTTGTGATGAGATATACGTCAAAAACCATTTTAGAGAAACTGAACAGCTTGTAAGAGAAATTTCGTCGAAAGAAATTGCCTCTTGGATGCTCAATCAAGGATATTTCGCAGAACAACAAATATTGCCTCCCTCTTTCCAAGTTACTGACTTTACTCTTCAAGATGAACCATATAA
>JBCCBL010000369.1:0-2590 GCA_039034055.1 Verrucomicrobiota bacterium
CGGCTTTTTTAACTACGAATGGGCACGAATCCACACGAAGAAATAAACGATTCGTGTGAATTCGTGTGCATTCGTAGTTCATTTTGAGCGTTTGGAGGAACGGGTCTTGGTCTTCTAATTCATTTTAAAAAGTAGAACTAGCGTCGGGATTGGAAAATCGAATGGGAGCTAGAGATAGTTGAGTAAGTCGGTGGTCGCTAGGTGTTGTTCGCCTTTGTCGGCGGCCATGCGATCTGCGGCGCGCCCGTGGAGCGCGGTGGCGTAGCATGCTGCGTATTCGAGATCCTCGGGGTGTGTGCTAGCCCGTCCGGCGATCAGTCCGGCGAGGATGTCACCACTGCCGCCGCGGGCTAGGGATGGGTTGCCGAAGGGGATGAGGGTCGAGCGGGTAGTGCTGTGAATCCAGGTGCGTGTCCCTTTTTCCACGACGATTCCGTTGATTGACTTTGCGATCTGGAGTCCGCTGTGGCCCTGGCTAATGCGGTGAAGCTCTCCGGCATGGGGGGTGATGATTGAGCCGGGCCGCGCATTTTGCGTTTCGATCATTGCCTGGAGGCAAGCGGTTTGCAGGGCATCGGCATCGAGTATGATCGGAATTTCGTCACCGGATCGTATGACGGCCTGCATCAATTCGAAGGTCTCTGGGTTGCGCCCCATTCCGGGGCCGATGAGGATGGCCGACGCGCGCGGTAGATGGGTGCGCAGTGTCTCGATAGTTTCGATACTCAATTCTCCGGATAGGGTTTCTGGGCTGGGTAGCCACATCGCCTCGGGGTGTTGGACTGCCGCTACGGTGCACAGGGATGCCGGGGCGATGACGGTGACGAGGCCGACGCCGGAGCGAATCGCGGCCTGGGTAGCCATGATGAGGGCTCCGGGCATTTTTCGAGAGCCGGCCATGATGAATAGGTGCCCGTAGGTGCGTTTGTCACTGAGCGGATTGCGCGGTCTGCGCTGCAGCGCTTTGGGGGACAATACGGTGAGGTGTGCTGGTTTTTGAGGATGAGAGAAAAATCCTAGATCGATCATTTTCAGGCGGCCGACGTTTTCGATTTCCGCATTGGCCGCGCATTGTTTTAAAATTCCGGTTGCATAAGTTAGGTCGCTGCGGAAGCACGTTTTTGTATTCGATTGGCTATCACATATGCCGGAGGGGATGTCTACGGCGACGCGCAAGCGGATGGATGAGGAGTTGTTTATAGTCTGGAGGAGAGATATGATATGAGGCGGCAAGGGCGGACGGAAACTCATGCCGAATATGCCATCGATGACGATGGAGCATTGAAGCTTTGTTAGGACTTTTTCTATTTCGGTTGTTGCTTCGGGTGTGGAGGAAATGTCGAGGATTTGGGTGATCTCTGCGGAGCCTTGCAGGCTTTTGAATGCTCGGGAGACAGCCTCACTCCACGTATCGGGATTCCAAGTGCAGACTAGGAGGACTTCGAGATCTGGGAAGAACTCGGCGAATTTCGCGGCAGCGTAGAGGGTATCGCCGGTGTTGTTGCCCTTTCCGAGGAGGAGGATCAGCTCGGGGGATTCGTGCTCATCGATGAAGGCGTGGCAGTCGTCGGCCAGTTGAGCCCCGAGCTGGGTCCCGGCTGCGCGCATGGCGGCCTCGGCGCGGCTGGGGTCGTCGGCAAAAAGCGCCGCTTCATGTTGTTTCGCGAGCGCGTTGGATAGAATCGGTAGGTGGTGCATTTTGTATCAGGAATTAGATACAAGGCTTCACCCAGGGGGCCACCCGAGGGAACGCCCTCCGAGTAGGTGGACATGGAGGTGCGGGACGGTTTCTCCCCCGTGTTCTCCGTTGTTGATTACAATGCGAAATCCTTGAGCTAGATTCAGATCTTGGGCAACCTGGCGTGCGGTCAGGAGGAGGTGCCCGAGGGTGGCGGCGTCCTCTTCCTCGGCGCGGGCGAGACGGGCGATTGGCTTTTTCGGAATGATCAAAACATGGGCGGGCGCTTGGGGTTCGATATCTCGAATAGCGATGCAGGTCTCGTCTTCGTGAAGGATGGTAGCGGGTATCTCGCGATGGATGATTTTTTCAAAGATCGTTTTGGCGGACATGTATTGAGTGTTAAGCCCAAGGGGAATTGACGCCGAGAATAAAAGGGTGCCCTCAGGGAAACGTTATAAGATGCCTTTGGTCAGCCATTTGCAGGGCCAGAGTAGTCCCGCCGAGTTGAGTGCTGAGCGGCTCTTTTGGGTGTGGGATGGGTTGAGCCAGCTCTGGTTTGCCGAGGCCGGATGACGAAACGGTGTGGCAGGCCCGAGCCTCAGACTTTGCCTTCTTTGCGCCAGCGGTAGAGTGTGGTGGGGTGAATGCCCATCTGAGCACAGACCCAGGTGAGGTCTTCGCCGCTTTCTTCGATCAGTCTCCTCGCCAGGGCAAAGCGTTCTTTTTTATTGAGCGGCCGAGTGGGTTGCGGGCTGGGGCTCCCGAAAGTGATCGGGGTGGTGGATTGTCGCGAGGGTCCGGGGCTCATTCCGTTAGGTAACGTGAGTGTTTCGGGAGCGAGGGGATTTTGTCGGGCTGGGACTGGCGGTGATTGGGGAGCTGTTTCCGGTTGATAGCTTGGGGTGGGGC
>JBCCBL010000370.1:0-2584 GCA_039034055.1 Verrucomicrobiota bacterium
CCTGATTGATAATCTTGGAAGATATGCCGGACTGCCCTCCCCCTTGGCATACGCTCCGACGTTTCAATGGTCACAATTGGGTGTTTTAATATTAACCCTGACCGGTTTCACTCTCATCAAGATTCGGCAAAATCTCGCTCGCGATGAACGCCGCAAACGCCTCCAGGAAGCCCATGCTTCCGTCCAAAAATTCAGCGACGAAGGCGAATCGGCAATGAATCGCAGCGACGCGCGCTCATTCATCCTCGCTTCTGCAAGTGAAGTGAGAGCCGCCGTATCCTCGGTATGCGGTCTGTCTGCTGAAGCCTGGACGGCAGAGGAATTTGTATCACAATTGCAAGCAAAGGGACACATCGACGAAGCTCTCCGGGATCGGACATGCTCTTTTCTAAAAGAATCCGAAGACGCTCTTTTCCGGAGCGATTCCAACCTCCGAGATTTTCAGTATTCTGAATGGAAATCGCGCAGCTCTAGTATTTCCGCCTCCTGGTTGAAAATTGCCGCGTCGACCAAGAAAGGAGGACCAGTATGAGGCATTGGTGCTTTTTCTTAGTATTTTCGATTTCAGCTCTAAAAACTCACTCGCAGCCCGAATCCCTAGAATCTTCATCGATCCAGGGCCGATTTGACCGCGCTAGAATAGCCTTTGAAAATGGAGACTGGCCCACCGCGATCACGACCTACCAGGGTTTGATGACAGATGGTGTCCAGACCTGGGCCTTGAATTTCAACCTAGGGAAGAGCCTTTATAAAAACAACGAACCGGGTCCGGCGATGTTTCACCTGGAGCGCGCCCGGATTTTAGCCCCCAATAATTCCGAGATTAAGGAACTGCTCTCACAAGTCCGCGAAGATTTCGACGTACCCAATTATACCTTACGCACTTGGGAACGATGGGCGCGTTGGTTCACTCCAAATTTCTGGATAGGCACGCTCTCAATTGCCGGCTGGATCACCCTCTTCAGTTTTTTGCTGCCCCAAATCACGAAATTTTCTTTCTATAAAACGACCGGGTTCTATTTCATCCAAGTGTTCAGCGCATTATTCGTGATCGCTTCGACTGCGGGATTCCTGGTAACCCGCAATTGGTATCGAGAGGGCATTGTTACTGACGACGAAGTTACCTTGAAGCTTGCCCCCACTCAACACAGCCCAGAATTAAGAGGGATGATTCCAGGAGAAAAAACACGGATTCAAAAATCAGCACGCAACCACCTATACATTGTCGCATCAGACGGTTCATCGGGCTGGATTAAGGCCGAGCACGTTGATCTCCTCTGGGAATAGGCCCCCTGCTCAACCGTTACGTGCCGTTTAGGTCGAGGAAGGAATCGATTGCGGTCTCCGAGAAGTCTGCTCGGCAACTGGCTCCTTCAAAGCCCTGCCACCCCATTTATTTGCAGCCAATCGAAGCTCCTGACAAATCCACATTGAAAACCTGGGGACAATTCAGTACGGTCGATGCAGGTTCCAGGTGAGACCTCGATCTCTTTCGATTTTTAGAATTACAATGGCACACAACCGCAAAACACCCGCTAAGATGACCCGAACGCGAAGCCGCAAATCTCAAACCACTTCCATCAGCAAACCGAGAGTCACTCCGTCGGAAACTCCCGATCGGATGCCCTTTTTCAATCGTGAACTCAGTTGGTTAGCTTTCAACAGACGTGTCCTCGAGCAGGCGATGAATAGTGGATACCCGCTGTGCGAGCGCATGCGCTTCCTCGCCTTTGTAACCTCAAATCTCGATGAATTTTTCGAAATCCGCGTTTCCGGCCTGATGCAACAAGTTGAAAGCGGTTTGAGTGAAAAGGGCCCGGACAATCTCGGCCCGAAAGAACAGATTCGGCGTATCAACACTTTGGTTACTAAGCTAGTACGTGATCAGTATGATACATGGATGAACCAAATTATCCCAGAGTTTGCGAAGGAAGAGGTCCATTTTCTAAATCCAGAGGATCTTACCAAGCGGCAGAATCAGTGGATCGATACCTATTTTGAAGAGACCATTTACCCGGTCCTCACACCCCTTGCCATTGACCCCACTCATCCATTTCCCCAAATCGCCAATAAATCTCTGAACATTTTAGTGGGCCTCAAAGAACCCAAGCGCAAACGCAGTCCAATGCTCATGGCGATCATCCCCGTTCCGCGCATATTGCCGAGGGTTGTGGAAGTCGATCCAGTGGCTGGAGATGGGAAACATACCTTTGTCTTCCTTTCCGACATCATCCGATCTCACGCCCAGCGGCTATTTCCAGGATACCGCATCGCCAATGCCACCGCCTTCCGTGTCACGCGAAATTCAGACCTCTACATCGATGAAGAAGAAGTCGAGAATTTGCTGCTGAAAATTGAAGAGGAGCTTTACAATATTCGCAAGGGTGACGCGGTTCGACTAGAAATCCGCGAAGGGGCCGACCCTGACTTGTTACGCGAACTTCTGAAACTGATGAAGCTCGGCTCCGAACATGTCTACCATATTGCCGGAAATTTGAATTTGACTCGACTAATGGCGGTTTATGACGAGATCGACCGACCCGATCTTAAATTCCCGACATTCCAACCGCGCATTCCCAAAAAA
>JBCCBL010000371.1:0-2516 GCA_039034055.1 Verrucomicrobiota bacterium
CGCTGCCGCGTGCGCTACTTTACCGATGGAGCGATTCTTGGCAGCCGGGAGTTCGTCGGAGGGTATCTCGGCGCATGGCAGTTGGAGAAAAAGCGGAAGTCCTTACCGAGACCGAACCTACTCCGGGGCGCCGAATGGCAGGGACTCGCTACCATTCAGGGACTTAGAAAACAGGTCTTTGGCTAAGCTGCTCCGCTCGTATGATCGGCCTTTTTAATTTAAGCTTTTTAAAATTCGTTAGATTTTCTGGACCAAGAAAAGAGTCATTTCCTTATCTTTGTGACCATACGATTATCAACTCCACAACTACGAAACCGGCGTCCACAGGTCCAACTTTCAAACAACTGCCCCCCACCTTTGTTCTCGGCTGAGCTCAGCCTGTGATCTTAGACCACTCTCTGATCGCAATTCACCTTATGCTTAGCTTTCTGTCTTCTGCTGGCGATCTGCTGGTTCGCCGAGAATTCGTCGTCGTGTAGAAACGGCATTTATAAAAGACAATTAAGACCAAACCTTTTCAAATTGGTATTACTCCTGGATGCGATAATAGTTCGCTTGGGGTGCCATGCGTTCAAGCCACCTCAGAGTGAGTTCTTCGAAATCCGGCGATCAGTTTCCGGAATAGGCTTTAGGAGCGACCAGAATCCAGGGTCAGCGCCTTCAGGAGCTTGAGTGCCTTGATACATGTCGTTGTAGTTATTCTACTGCTGACAAGAGATATCTTGCGAAATGTTGTATTTACGAAGCATGTCTGTCATCGCTATGTTGTTCTTAGTTTCCTTGAGGATACAGATTCGCTTTTCGCTGTGATGCTTTCGTTTTGCCATAGTTCTGTTTGGTTGATTTAAACAGAACTCTCAGTTAATCCGTAACTATTGCAGGGAGGTGCGTTGGTTCTGCTGTCCCCAAACATGGAAATTTAAACACCCAATTCGTTTACGTCCAAACCCCAATTTTTCTAAATTTGAATATAAAATAAACAATTAGTATGTATATGAATAAATGCATCTTTAGAATAGGCCGATTATATCTCTCTTTGGTTTTTTCTATCTCGTTGAGCTGGAGTGCACTCGCCGAATCTCCGAATATCATCATGTTTTTGATCGATGATCAGGACATGGATCAATTGGCTGCTTATGGGGGAGAAACCTACACGCCGAATCTTGACCGATTGGCTGCCGAAGGCATCAAGTTCAACCGAGCCTATGTAAGTAGCACGGTCTGCTCGCCATCGCGGTATACGTTTCTCACTGGACGCTACGCAGGTGCCTCTTATGAGCGATCATTTCTAGAAGAAAACCCGCTGGGTGAACAATCGCACATTTCCTTCAATATGGGGCTCGAGCAGGACAATATGAATGTGGGAGCTGTGCTTGCTGCTAACGGCTACACTACAGGGTTTGTTGGAAAGTATCATGCCCACGGGACTGAGAATTTAAGCAAACATGATATTGAGATGGGTATCCGCACAATTGAGAAGAATGTAAAAGTCGACCTCGAAACCGATGCGATTATGCGCGCCAACGAGCTCATCTATCGAAATGAATTGATGAAGCGCGGTTTCAGTTGGGCAAAGCATATCTATTGGGGAAACATGAAAAACCCTTACCAGCATCACAATCCCGAGTGGACTATGGAAGCTGCCCTGGAGTTTATTGAAGAAAATAAAGATGGTCCCTTTTATTTACATTATTGTAGCACTTTGCTTCATGGTCCTAACGGTTCATGGTACAATAGTATGAAAGAGCCTCAGTGCACCGGACAAGGCACAGTTGAGCCAAAAACAGCCGTTATAGAGGCACGTCGGGAACTCCTTAATTTGTTAGAAAAGAAGGGATTCGACCCCCAAAAGCACTACGGCATCGCATGGATCGACGCCAACCTTGGGGTGATGCTTGATAAGCTTAAAGAGCTTGGAATTGATGATAACACGCTGGTGGTTTTCGCGCCTGACCATGGTAGTAGTGATAAAGGTTCGATCTATTCCCATAATGGAAGTCAAATTCCACTTCTAATGCGCTGGCCAAAGGGTATTCCAGCAGGTCTGGAATCTGATGAACTGGTCCAAAACATCGATATGGTCCCAACTTTTTTCGATATCGCTTCTGCAAAAGTGCCGGTTGAATATGATATAGATGGAATCAGCTTAAAACCACTTCTTAGAGATGGAAATGCGCCTAGCGGGGACTGGCGAGAAAGCCTATATTTTGAGATCGGTGCTGCTAGAGCCATAATGACAAAGGATTGGAAGTATATCTCTCTGCGTTACCCGGTTGATCGCATTAACAGGATTAAACGATCTAAAATTGCAAATTTGCCTCAAGCAATGAGTCCATTGGCGCGCTCGGGGATTGGCTTAAGAGGCATAGACCACCCGGGGTTCTGGTATGAGGACCAGCTTTATCATTTGACCCGTGATGAGAAAGAGATGAGCAACCTGGCATCCTCTCCGGAACATGAATCTAAACTGAGGGAAATGCAGCAGCAGCTGACTTCCGTGTTAAAAACCTTTGAGC
>JBCCBL010000372.1:0-2484 GCA_039034055.1 Verrucomicrobiota bacterium
ACGCTCGATCTGGCTCTTCATCTTGGCGGGTTCGTAGTTTTCCAGTTGCTGCTCCCATGCGCCGATGGTGTCGATCAGGTCGTAATATGCCTCGGACTCGGTGTCCATTTCGAGCATCTGATCTTCGGCCTCGTCAATCTTCTGCTGCAGCTCCAGGACATCGCCAAAGGCGGTCTCGACTTCCTTGTAGAGGGACTTTCCCTCCGCCATGATGCCATCTTGGGGCAGGTATCCCAGCTTGATATTCGGGCCCTTGTCGATCTCACCTTCGTCAAACTTTTGCATCCCCATCAACACCTTGATGAAAGTTGACTTACCGGTACCGTTTGCGCCGACCAGTGCGATGCGGTCGCGGGGGCCAATGGTGGTGCCGATTTCCTGGAATAGGAAGCGTTCTCCAAATTTCAGTGTTAGGTCCTTAATCGTAATCATAATGCGGGAATGGCTTCATTTTTTAGATAATCATCAAAGGATGAGCCGATCTTGCCTTTATCATCTTTCATTGGCTTATCCTTCTTCAAAATCTGGTAGCTTAGACGCCTTTTTATCAAATGTTAGAGTTGTTGTGCATCCTTCATATTTGTGGATGGCTCCAATCAGAGCGTCAGCAAAATCGGTGTTTCGCTCTGCGTAAAAATCCAAAGCACGGTGAACGGCATCCATGTTTTCAAAACGTAGTTCTTTTGCTGATACTAACGCTTTAATCGCTTTTGTAATCTCTTTCCGGCCATATTTGTAATGACTTTTGAGTGTCCACACCAATTCCAAAAGAACGACTGTTGCTACAAATGCAGGCTGTGTTTCAGAACATTCTTCTTGAATGATCTGATAAGCTCTTTGAGCCATGGGCTCATCATCCCGCGTAACAATGCGAACCAATATGTTCGTATCGATCCCGATCATGGGTTCATCACATGTTCAGCTACAGCATTTTGAACAGAATGATCCATCTCTTCAATCGTCGAAGCTTTATCAGGTTTCGGCAAAATACCGAAGGCATCAGAAATTGACCCTGTCTTAGACACACTAAAGTATGTCCCGTCAGGGTCAGGAAAGAGCCGCACCTGCTGCCCCGGCTGGATATCTAGGTTTTTTCTCATTTTCGATGGGATTGTGATTTGTCCCTTCTCATTAACAATCGCAGTTTCCATGTCGTAATTTTCTCAGTTTCTACCCTATAATGTCATTTTTGCCCCGTTTTGTCAATTTTGGGGCATTGTCCCGTGCGGTGACAATATAAAACAAAGGTCTCCCGAGGTTCCTCGCTTCGCTTTTACGCCCACCGTTGTATTATATTGCACCTCACACCCTCATTCTGTCACAGCCATCCCATAGGTATGTGCAAAAAAGTTAAAAAGTGGTGGGCTCTGGCTGACTTCCGACCAAGGAAGTCAGGATGAAAAGACCACCAAAACCAACCAAGTCCCGTTCTGTCGTCTTCAATCAACTTTGCAAGCTCGTCCTCGTCGGGATGGTCAGCTCGCTGGCCAAGGAGTCTTGTGTCGATAAGAAGAGCCGGACCTTCTCACCAAGGAGTCATGTGGTCAGCCCGTTGTATTGCCAGCTCACTCATTGCATTGGGTTGAACGATTTATGCGACGCGCTGCGCCATCATAGTGCGAAGCTATGCGTCCAGTCTCAGGCCGCATATTTACAGGGTGAGGAACTGGAGTGCCTACCCTCGAAAACTCTCTTTGAAAGCGGAAAATCCTCAAATTTCGGTTGCACAAAATCCCGTTCAAGAATCAGTGTGCCGGGAGTCCAGTCGAGGTGCGAGCGCCCGTCGCACCTTAAATCCACACTATGGGAGAATCCATCCAAATTCAAATTGCCGCAATCCTCGGGCTCAGCGCTCTAGCACAGTGGATCGGCTGGCGATTAAAGATCCCCTCCATCCTTATCTTGCTGGCCACTGGATTCCTCATCGGACCGGTCTTCAACTTGATCGATGTTGAGCTTCTGTTCGGAGATCTGCTCAAGCCTCTAGTCTCGGCCTCGGTAGCGATTCTACTATTTGAAGGCGGATTAACCCTGCGCCTCAAAGAGCTAAAGCACGATGGCTGGGTGATCTTTCGTCTGGTGACGATAGGCGTTTTCGTCACCTTTGCGCTCGCTACTTACTTTTTGGTAGAACTCCTGGACTTCGACCTCAAAACAGCTGCCCTCTTCGGAGCCCTCCTCGCCCTCACCGGTCCAACCGTCATCGTACCAGTCTTGCGGACGGTACGACCGAAAGGATCGGTCAAATTCATCGCCAAGTGGGAAGGCATCGTGAATGACCCCATCGCGGTCTTGCTCGCAGTTTTTATCTTCGAGCTATTTATCCTCAATCCCTCAGGAGACTCCTTTTGGACTCACCTCCTGCTCGGAATCCTCAAAACCCTGCTCGTTGCCGGAGTCTGTTCCTGGGCAGGGGCTCGTCTGATGGTTTATCTGGTGCGCCATCGCATGCTGCCCGAATTCCTTCACAACCTGCTCATTCTG
>JBCCBL010000373.1:0-2464 GCA_039034055.1 Verrucomicrobiota bacterium
CCGTTATTTTCGACACTATCAGAACCAATGAGAATCGGTATAACCGCAGGATCCCATATTATCATTCATCTTAAACAGATTTGTATTAGCACTTGTTTAATGAGCTTCGTGTCCTTCCTGCTATTCGTGGTTAAACAATATAATTCAGGCAGCTGCGGGCTAGTGCTTCGGGCTCCATAACACCTATTTCTGACAAATAAATACGCCTACGCTTTTTTGAATTTCGATGACGCCGTCTCTCTCGATTTTCTGAGCCAAGAAATCGCCAAAGGCTTCTCTTTGATCCCAAATCGGATCATAGAAACGCTCGCTGGAAAAGAAGTAATCAAGCAGCGGTTCAGCGCGCGTGACGCGGAGCGCGTCTTCGAAGACTTCACGACGCACCGAGGAAAAGAAAGGCCTGAGCAAGTCTTCGCCATTTTCTAAATTGAATTTGAAACGCTGATTTAGCGGCGACACTTCAGTGCCTAGAAACTCCGATATCAGGGTCCATAACTCCAGCATATGGTTTTCGCCATTCGTAGCGGCAATAAAGCGCCCATCCGGTGACAAGGCGCGACGGCTTTGGGAAAATGCTCTTTCTAGATCAGGAACGTGATACAGCATATGATTGGCGATGACCCGATCGAATACACCTAAATCTACCGGAACGTCTTCAATATTCACCTGCGCAAATTGAAATGAATGATCGACCCCTGAAAGACGTTCTTTGGCTTTCTCAAGCATGCCAGGAGAAAAGTCCGTTAGGCAAACGTTCCAGCCCTCCTGAATCTTACTTTGATTCTCGAGCCACATGCCGCCATCCCCACAGCCGAGTTCAAGGACTGTTGCTACATCTGGAATTTCCAATTTCTCAAAAATCCAGTGATACCAACTCTGCGGGTTCACGGAAAACTCCTGGTGGATACCTACGCGGGAAGAAAGATTTTTGGGTGATTTATACTGCGTTTCTAGGAGACTCTTAGAGTCGTCAATTTTATCCATAACGTTTCCTTTTCATAGTGTTCACTGATAAAACGGCGTGGTCTCAAGTGCCTTTAAGACGCGTTCTGGTTCCGAAAAATCTGGAAAATGTGGAATGCGTTCATGTTCAGCGAACAGCTCCTCATTTGATCCAATACCGATTAAAGGTATCCCAATGTTTTGGCTGGCCTGAATATCCCACGACGCATCGCCGAAATAAACCACTGAAGACAGCGGGTGCCCGGCCCTCTTTGCGACAAGGCGTAAGACCTTCTCGCGTGATGAAAAATCGCTCGAGGTCGCGTAGGTGAATTTTTCTATATCCATCCCGATACAATCCAGTTTGAACGCTGCTTCAGATTTAAAGCAGCCCGTCGCTATCGCGACTTCGTAGGCCGTATTCTTGAGCAGATAATCAATAAAGCGCGGTGCCCCTTGAACGGGACTGAACGATTCAGGAATGTCCTCCAAGAAATCTTCCATGAGTTGAACAAACCGATTCTCGATCGCTAAGGTTTTGTATTCACGCTCTGGATCATTTTTGAGCAATTCGTCCACCACGCCACTGCTCGTCGGGTGTTTAAACCGGGTCCAGTCGGCATCTTCGAGTTGAATGCCAGTCACTTCAAAAATGGATTGCACAAAGGGCTTTACCTCATCCTCCGAAGAGTCACACAGAGTCCCATCTATATCAAAGATCGCCAGCATTGATTTTAAACATTCAAAATTTCAATGCGCCTGCAAGGTTGAACGCGTATTCCTTGCCAACAAGCAGACGGGCAAAGAACCTCCACAGTCTAAGGTCGGTAGGGGCAACCGTCCTCGGTTGACCGAGCTCTCCAAGGGCCGGCGAGACGCCGTCCCCTACCCTATTTATCCGCGTATTTTGGCTCATCTGATTCAAGAAATTTGGAGTTTAGATACGTCCGATGACAGACTCAACCACTTCTTCAGGTGTGAGATCTTCCTCCACTCGAATGACTGGGAGTTCCGGCGGCAAGGTCTGGATCCAAGCTTCGTGGGCAATCCGACTTCTTTGCTCCGGCCCGGCTGTATCATACTTACTCGCCCAGTCAATAAACACCTCATGTATGCTGTGCATTCTCCCCCCTGGGGCGAGCGTTTCTTCGCCATACCGTTCATGCTCACGTTTGAGCAAACGCTGTTTTCGTATCTTCCAAGGAATCCATAAATAAACTAGATGCGTGAACATGGGCACAAAATCATCGCCCCAACTACTCATAGATCCTGTGAGCACCCAACTCTCGACTCCCTCCATTTCCTCACGCAACTTTTGAATGCGTATTTCACGCGAATTTTTTTCCGAAAAGGGCACCTCGGTTTTCTTCCAATAAAAATTGTCTGTATCCAAATGCTTGAGCCCTAATCGAGCGTTCAAGCTTTCGCCCAAGGTTGTAGTGCCTGAGCCAGAGGGTCCAAAAACATGGATTTTAACAGGTTTCACACGATCCATGCTTTACAATAAATTATTAAGGCAAAA
>JBCCBL010000374.1:0-2422 GCA_039034055.1 Verrucomicrobiota bacterium
AAATCTGTATCCGCGTTGTCGGCACGAGTGCCCAAGCCAAACTCATCAAGAGCGCTCAGACCATCAAAATCCGTATCCGAATAGCGCTGATTTTCAGACGTATTCAGACCTTGATCTATGAGCCAGGAGTCAGGAAGACCATCATTCGATGTGTCCAAATAAAGAGGGTTATCGATTCCCGCATACAGAAAGTCTAATCCAGTCGTATCATCAGGATCTGAGCTTATTCTAAAATGGTTTAAGGTATCGACAGTGTCATCTAGGAATCCCAAATCGGTTGAGACAAATTTACCGTCCACATACAAATCCCAGAGCTTGTTCGTATAATCTAATCGATAGGTGAGGCGCATCCAAGAATCTGCGACCTGCCCATTTAGAGTGAATGCACTGCCTACGGAAACCCACTCACCACCTCCGAGGCCATCACCGTCAACCACATAAATCCATCCTTCACCGCTCAGATCCACGAAACCCGTCACGCTCGCTTGATAGGGTTGGATGGATTCGGGCAATCCCTCTTCGGCAACAACTACTGGCTTTGTCAGGAAATCAAACCAACCGATTGTAGGCATCATCGATCCATCGACATTGAGCTGCGCAGTTCCCGCAGAGATCAATTCCAGTGCTTGAAGCCCGGAACCCGAATCATTGGAGACTGAAGTCGAAACATCTCCCAGAAATTCCCACTCTGGCAGTTCAGATGCGACACCAGTGACAACCCCTTCAGATGCTTCAAAATCGGTTTCATATGGAAGGGTCGCTTCCTGCGCGTAAGCAGCATAAGCGGCAAGTGTCACGGACCAGGCAACGGTCAGCCCCTTGAACCCTGAAACAAATGTGAATCTCATTGGAGACCTTTTAGTTTCTACTCGTTGGTGGATTCAGAGCTTTTACTCAATTTCTTCGCCCACGATTTGGAACGGGCAAACAAAAAGAAAAAAAACATCCAGAGACTGACAGACCCAAGCATAATCATGGTGCCATTCGAAGACTCATTCGCCGCTAAAAGGTGCGGACCTGTCAAAATCAGAGAGAGAAAAAACGAAAATAACTTAAGCATAGAGAGGATTGATTTACAGGACAGAAGCCCTCCACTTTTGCTTATGCAAACAAATTTTTACAGAATTTTTCAAGAACCCATCCAGAGTGGACATCGGTGCGTTTTAGTTGTTTAGGGCATTTTCGATTTTATAGCGTTCGTTGTAATGAATGCTGCGTGAATCCATCATAATGTATTCGAAATCAGCTGACTTTTGAAACGGGGTCAGAACTTAATCCCAAAGACCGCTTTCAGCTCACTCACCGAAACATAGATCCTCTGCGATCCCTCGACAAACCTCGGAAGATCCAGCTACCGGGCTCCCGCATGAGACACTTACATTTTTCCCTCTATCACTATCTCCACATCGCTAGGCTTCCGCCCTTGATCACGCGAATGCCTGTTCCACCAAAAATTATTTTCTTTGGACCTCCAGGTCCTTGTGCAATGACTTCATTCTATAAACCTGTCCAAAAATTTCTCTAGCAATCATTGGGTTAAAAATGAGTGAGTAGATGAAAATCGACTTGCTGCACGATATCTACCTGCTCTTGAAAATGCTTTATCGATAAGGGAATGGTAAGCGGTAGTCCTGGGGAGATTCCGATCACATGTTGATTCGTTCTTTTGTAATAAGTCACATATTCCATATTCCGCTTTTGAACTATCGATTCAAGATCAGCGAGGGCGACTCCCGGTTTCAGCTCCACCAAAAAACGGTCTCCAGCCATCACAAGAACCTCCGGTGGTTGGTTCTGATCCATTTCCTGCCGGCTCGATACGCGAACCCAGGGCCACATACCCTCGAGCATCTCCAGATTCCAGACGGTCGTCGCGGATCCATCCTTCCTCGAGGTTAACACATCAAAACTATGAAGGCGACTCTGCCGAAGGATTTCTGGGGTTCCCTCTGGCAAAGGCTTCACTCCGGTCGAGGAGACCACGTCGCGAATTACCTTCTTGGCCATACTCTCGGTCCCCTCGGGCCCATCGGCAGCCCGACGGTTGTGGATGAATCCCACCAACAGGATCCCCAATCCAACGCCAACTCCAAAGATCATCAGGCGCTCTTTTCCGCTGAAAGCATTCATAGTCCTAAAACCGTGGCCAGTGTCCGCCCTCCAAAATATTCTGATCGCGCAGATGGAGACATCGCACCTTCACCACTGTAAGCACTATGGTGATTCCAATACCCCAAATTTTTCCAAAATAGGTCGCTCCATATTCAATGCCGTAGGCGGTGGTTTTCCACAAGCCGAGATCTGCGGGATCCCAGGTAGCGCCGATCACCAAGCCGAGCACGCAGCCAATCAATGCACCCGATATCGCGAGCGTCAGCCACCAATTCACGAAGAACGAGATCCAAGCCATCACGATCATTGT
>JBCCBL010000375.1:0-2414 GCA_039034055.1 Verrucomicrobiota bacterium
CGAGAGTTTGCGAGACTTCACAATGACTGCATTTCCCATTTTCGTCCTTATTTGTGTTGTGGCAGGCTTGCTGCAATGGTCCAACGTGCTTACGCTATTCACCACCTTGTTATCACCCTTGATGGCCGCATTCAATCTCCCCCCTGAAACCGCAATCGCGATCATACTAGGCTCGGTGCGCAAAGATGGAATCGCGATCGGACTCCTCGATGGCGACTGGAATTCGCTCAAAGTGGCCTTGGACACACCCTTCCAAATGCTAACCGCTGTTTATCTCGCCGGTGTCCTCCTACCGTGTCTTGTCACAGTCATTACAGTGGCGCGAGAAATGCGCCCTAAGTTTGCCCTGAAAATGGTCGGCCGACAAGTGAGCTATGCCGCAGTCTTTTCTCTCTGTATCGCCTGGTTTGGAAAACTCTTTTTCCCGTAAAGCCACTAAATCCGTATCGTCATGTCTACAGTCAAAAATAAACTCCCCGTCACCGTCCTTTCTGGATTTCTCGGAGCGGGCAAAACTACCGTACTCAATCACCTTCTCAATAATCGAGAGGGGCTGCGAGTCGCCGTTATCGTAAACGATATGAGCGAAGTCAATATAGACGCGCAACTGATCGCTGAAGGGGGTGCTGGTCTCAGCAGGAAAGAAGAGAAATTAGTCGAAATGAGCAATGGCTGCATCTGTTGCACCCTGCGCGACGATCTGCTAATCGAAGTGCGCCGACTTGCTAAGGAAGGGCGCTTCGATTACTTGATTATTGAGTCTACCGGAGTATCCGAGCCAATGCCGGTCGCTGAGACCTTTTACTTTCGAGACGAGTTCGGATTCAGTCTAGAAGATATGTCAAGAATCGATACGATGGTCACTGTTGTCGATGCATCCAATTTCGAAAATGATTTTGCCTCGAAAGAGAAACTACGTGATCGCGGCCAACACGTAGATACCGAGGATGTCCGCAGTATCATCGATTTACTCGTCGATCAAATTGAATTTGCCGACGTCATCCTGCTGAACAAAATCGATAGTGTCGACCAATCGACACGCGCTCGAATCATCGCAAGTGTCAAAGCGATCAATAGTCGAGCTGAACTCATCGAAACAAGCTTTGGAAAAATTGACCCAAAAAGTATTTTAGGTACTGGACGCTTCGATATTGAATCCACTGAGCAAATTCCTGATTGGCTTAAAATAATTCAAAACGAACCTGTTTCAGAGACCGAAGAATATGGAATTGATAATTTTGTTTACCGCGCTCGTAGGCCTTTTCACCCCGAGCGCTTTCGTAAGTGGATGGCACAGGATTGGCCAGGGGTGATTCGCTCCAAAGGGTTCTTCTGGCTGGCTACACGAATGCCATACGTCGGCTTATGGTCGCGCGCCGGGATGCAGTCAGACATCCAGATGGCTGGCAAGTGGTTCGCGTCAATCCCACGTCACACCTGGCCCGATGACCCTGAGGAAATCGAGCATGTAAAATCCAATTGGCAAGAACCCTATGGCGACCGCAGGCAAGAAATCGTTTTGATTGGATACATCGCCCAAATGGATGAATCGTTTCTGAAAGAATGCTTCGATGCGTGTTTACTCACCGATGACGAAATGCGCGGGGGTGAGTCTCAATGGGTGAACCTGAAAGATCCTTTTCCCTCCTGGACAAGTGATCTCTACTGAAGGTGCCGATCTATTTTGCCGAGGAAGCGTAAGAAACCTCGATCACTCAAACTTCTTTGTAAGCCGTACCCATAATTTAATTATCCAAGTCTCGCTCCTTAATAAGGGTATCAAAATACCGGCGATCTTCGGGTCGATCCGAGACATTGCTCGCGAAGTCACCACTACAACCTGGATTACAGAATCCGACCAAAAAACCTTTGTAGTCGGTTTGTGAGTCTTCAGCCACAGGTTTCCCTGAGCGCGGGCAATATTTATTGATGGGTGTTTTCATGGTTAGCACTATCCTTGAGGCTGAACGTATACTCAATGCGTGAAAAATAACAGGTACAGTTTCTACGAAACACGACCGTACAGCCTGTCATATTCATAGACATAACCCTTTTCACCATCTATCCGAACAATTCTTACGAAATGTGAGGACCCCTTTTACAGCCAGGATCAGGAATGAATATTTGGCGATGGCTCAGCAGTTGCTCTATCTCATTTTGTGCAATCACAAACCAGACTCGAAGCAAAGTTCACCGTAATCGCCTGCGGATTTATTGCGTCTTGGGGAATGATCCAGCTTATGGTCGTGAAGCTGGTACCGCTAGATCTGAGTTTCCTAGGCCTTGGAGTCGTGTGGTTTTTTTTTTACCAGATACAGTTTTGGCGCACAAATAACGCTAACCAAAATTTATACGAAAAAAAGGGATGCAACCGAGCCCCCAAAAACGGATATTGGGGTTTGTGAACATAACGA
>JBCCBL010000376.1:0-2404 GCA_039034055.1 Verrucomicrobiota bacterium
CGGGTGATGATCGAAAACCAAAAGCCGGAAGAAATCCCTCTTGATGCGGCCGCCGAAATCTCGGTGATGGCGGATAAGTCTTCGGTCGCATTTCGTCGTTGGCTGACAAAGCTGGGCCTGGGGCGGGCGTTTACGGCCTAGGATTCTTTCCGATCAGCGGTTGCAAACTTTGCCCGAGAAACCATCTCGGACTTTTCTCGTGTTAGGAAATTTCCTTAATCAGGGGTCAGGGAGCGCTTGCAATATGAGAATCTAGCGCCTCGAGCCACCGGCTGCGGGTGTTTTCATCGGTGATCGCGACTTTGAAGCCATTTTTTGCGAATTGTCCCATGGATCTGCCATCGTATTGGAAGTGTTGATGCAGAGCGCAGTATTCCTCCGTGAGGGTATTCCCGAAGAGAAACGGATCATCGGTATTGATGGTGCAGGGAATGCCCGCTTGGCTCAGTCTTTGAATTGGATGATCTGGGTAACTTGAGATACCTTCGACGCCGAGTTTTACGTTGCTGATTGGACACACATCCAGGGTGATATTGCGCTCCTTCAGGAGGGTCAGCACCGTGGGGTCTTCGATTGCACGGACTCCATGTTGGATGCGCGTGACCTCCAGCTCTTCTACGCAGCGGCTCACGAAGGATGCCGGCATGAATTCTCCCGCGTGGGCCTTGTTGTATTTACCGACTTGGCGGGCTCGCTTCCAGACATCCGCAGTCCATGGCTCGAGCGGGAGGTACTCGGGGCCGTGGAGGTCGAGTCCCGTCAAGTCTTTCCAGGAAAGGCTGTCTTCGATAATTTCTTTTCCAAGTCCGCCATACTCGTTGTGGCGCATACCCATGAACACCCGAACCGTCATTCCAGGTGGGCTCGCCGCAAGAATCGCATCGATGACTTTGGGGCCTTCGAGCGCTGAGCGGACCAGGGCTCCGAGGGCAATGCTCGTCTCAACGTATCGACAATTTTGAGATGATAATTCCGAAAAGACTTTCAACGCGCATTGGTAGTAGGCATCTACGGAGGTGAAGACGGATCCCGCAATCTCTGCGAACAGATTGGAAAAGGTATCGAAATTCTCGAAACGGTAGTCTGGTTTCCAAAATTCAGGCTCGCCTGTAAATCGATTGGGTAGCGCGGCCTGGACCATCTCCAGAGGCACCGCGCCTTCCATGTGAAGGTGGGTCTCGGTCTTCGGCAGTGCATTGATCCATTCTTTGAAATCGGGAGTCAGCGAGCGCATGAGAGGGATTTAGTCCACGAAAAGCACGAAAGTCACGAACAGAGATTTCCTTCGATGTCTGAACGGCGAAATGAATTTGAGTCTTAGCCCAACACGCCCACTTATAAGTTTGAAGAAGTTGCGGATAATTCTTCTTTCAGAATTTTTGCCTGTCGGATCATCTTGGTGAATCTGTTTTTAACATTGGAGATGTCTGGAGTTAAGGCTTTAGCAATGAAGCTGTATGAGGGGATTGTATTCATTATTTCAGTGGAAGTCGCTTCGTCGATTGGGGACTGTGGATTATCAATCATTTCGTTCGCGAAGGTGAGCATGACGTTATTGATTACAGATCGATCGTAGGTGATGAAGGGACTCAGTAGAGGGCTTAGCATAAAGAGGATATCTGCGTCTTCTGAGTATTGGGAGACGAACCCTCGGAGCAATGGTAGGTCGGCAAGCGCTGTATTTGCTGCGATGCGCTCAGCATCATAGGCTCGTACTAAGGGCTGGATGTCTTCGTAGGATGCTAATCGGGGAAGAATTTGTGTCAATTGCTCAGTCGAAGGTTCTCCATTTTGTATCAAAAATTCTATAAGTTTTTTAATTTCTTCAAACTGAATAATTCGGGTGAATTGACTTATAATTGTCGGTTCATCGCGGGTTGCGTTTCCAAGGGCTAATGCGGTTATTGCTGTATCCCAGGCCTCAGATATATTTCCAGATTTTGCATGCATCAGCCCATGAGCACATATCCATTGGGATATTAGTTTTAGATCTTCAATATGGTGAACGACGGCGTCGTAGAAAAGATCATAGTCTATGTCATAGCGGCTGCCTTTTTTGTCGTTTGCGGACTCAAGAAGTACCAAGGCATTGATAATTTCTGAGGCTTTGGATAGGTCGCCGAACTGTCTAATCGGTTCCTGGTCTGTTGGGTCTTCTAGGATCGCTTGTCCAAGTTCACCGAGGAGCGAGAGATAGTCTGTATCGCCAGCGGATTTCGCTTTTAGTTGCAAGGCCACAGCCTGGTAGACGAGAGCGGCGTTTTCGGTGTTGTTTAGTTCTTTGGGGATTACCTCATCGAATACTAAAGGGCGGTCGTTTTCTTCAAGCAATGCGTAGGATTTCGAGAGTGAATGGCTGGCGGCGATATATAGAATGGCATATACGATAGTGACGGTTATGAAG
>JBCCBL010000377.1:0-2401 GCA_039034055.1 Verrucomicrobiota bacterium
AAGGATTATCGCTTTTGTGGTTATGCCGAGGCTTTGAGTGGGGATGCTTTGATGCAGGGGGGCCTCCGTGTGGTATTGGGGCACGCCTAGCTGGAGGGTGTGCTGTCAGATTATCGGATGCTGTTGTTTGGTAAGGGCTCGTGGCGTCGGCGTGATGGGAGTGGTCCCGCGATCTCGCAACAGGCGGTGCGCACGGTGATGGAGGGGCAGGGCGTTTTACCGATGCACACCTTGTTACATCAGAGAATCCGCTATTTTAGCGATGGAGTGGCGATCGGGACTTCTCTGTTCGTGGGGCAGTTGATCGAGGAATGGAGTCCGAAAATCGGGGATCGTCGCAAGCGAAGGCCCAGTGATGTGACATCGGTTGAGGGCGTGGTGAGCTTCCGACGGTTGAAGGCCAGACCTTTCTGAAACACTGAGTCGTTTGGATGGCGAGTTCACGAAGGGCCGTCAGGAAATTCACAGATCTGCGTTAAATTGATTAATTTACGTGGAATTGTGCCATCTGGTTCGTGAATATCGGGTGCCAGAAAGGTTCAATTGGGAGATTCTGGCTTGCCTCACAGTCAGGCGATGCCTCCTATAGCTGGCTTTTTATGGAAGCGGAATTGAAAGCGATTATCGAGCAGGCTCAGGTAGATATCAAATCGATTGAATCCCGACCTGAATTTGAGCAGTTTAAGGCTGCCATATCTGGACCTCGCGGCTCGATGACTCAGCTCATGAAGGGGATGGGGCAGGTGCCGAAAGAGCAAAAGCCAGTGATCGGGCGCGCTATTAATGAAGCTAAGAAAGCTCTGGAGCGTCTCTATATGGACTCGCTTCAAACCATCGAACAGCGCGAATTAGAAGAGCGTATCGGTCCCCCGGTCGATCCGACTTTGCCGAGCTTGGAGAATGATTTCGGTAGCCGGCATCCGATCAACGCAATTCGGGAGGAACTCGTTAACATTTTGAAACAGGTTGGTTTTGCGGTAGCTGAAGGGCCTGAGGTAGACACCGAGTGGTTTTGTTTTGACGCGCTTAATACAGCGCCCGATCACCCGGCACGCGATCTTCAGGATACCTTATATATGAAAAAGGACGCAATCCTGAGCAATGTCAGCAAAAAGGGCGACGAGCGCTACTTGCTTAGGACGCATACTTCAACCGTCCAGATCCGGACAATGCTCGAGAATGAGCCACCGATCCGTGTTATTTCTCCGGGTCGGGTGTTCCGTCGCGACACGGTCGATGCGACTCACAGTTCCTGTTTTCATCAGATCGAGGCGCTTTATGTCGACAAGGGCGTTACAGTTGCAGATCTGAAAGCACTACTCGATTACATGATGCGGTCGCTTCTGGGGAAGGATGCAAAGACGCGCTTCCGCCCGCACTTCTTTCCTTATACGGAACCCAGCTTTGAGTTAGATTGTAGTTCTTCCCATCTGAAGAAGGTAGGTAAAACTTGGACCGAAATGGGAGGCTGTGGCATGGTCGATCCGGCAGTGTTTGAAGCGGTTGGCTACGATCCAGATATTTACTCCGGATATGCCTTTGGATTCGGTTTGGAGCGACTGGCGATGATACTCTACGGAATTGATGACATCCGTCATTTCTATCAAAACGATTTGCGCTTTCTGCGCCAGTTTGCGTAGGGCTTAGCTTATTGAATTGGTGTAAGTAAGAGACTGAATTATGAAAATTTCACTGAACTGGATTCATGATTATATTGAGCTTGATTTGCCGCTGGAGCGGATCGAAGAGGCGCTTACTTTGATCGGTTTTGAAGTAGAAGGGATTGAGCATTTAGGACTTCCGCAGCTCGATAAGTGCGTGATCGGGAAGATTGTTTCGCGTGAGCAGCACCCCAATGCGGATCGATTAGGAGTATGCATGGTCGATGTCGGAGGAGAGGAGTTGCAACAGATCGTTTGCGGAGCGACCAATTATGTGGTGGGGGATCGCGTGCCGGCAGCTCTACCTGGATGTGTACTTCCCGGGAATTTTAAGATTAAGAAATCGAAACTACGCGGTGTTGATTCTAATGGTATGCTTTGCAGCGCAAAGGAGCTTGGACAGGGTGAGGATCATGAAGGTTTGATGATTCTAACAGACATCGATGCTGCCGAGATAGGACGCCCGATCAATGAGGTTCTCACGGATTCTGACATTGTGATTGATGTAGAAGTGACTCCAAATCGCCCCGACTGTTTGAGCCACGTGGGGTTGGCTCGAGAATTAGCTGCCTATTTTAAGCTGAATCTAAGCTATCCGGAAGTAGTCTCCGGGGCTGATGATCCCTCGCTGGGTGAATCAATTTCACTTTTGGGTGGTGTCTATGTTCAGTCTCCTGAGCGTTGCCCTTACTATAGTGCGTATTCTATCCAAAAGGTTAAAATTGGGCCCAGCCCTCAGT
>JBCCBL010000378.1:0-2361 GCA_039034055.1 Verrucomicrobiota bacterium
GATACCTCCGGAACTCCATTTGACGCTGGGGCCTATGCTTCCTGTACGACCTTCATTGCCGGGAACGCGGTGAAACTTGCCGCCGAAGATTTGAGAGCAAAAATAAAATCGTGTGAGTCAGGCTCTGGTGAACTCATTGAGGGGGAAGGCTCATACTTTGCGGAGAAAGTCCCGATGTCTTATGCAGTGAATGGGGTGCGTTTGGCGGTTAATCGAGTGACTGGGCAGATTCGGGTTTTGTATATCACACAAGCGGCAGATATCGGACAACAGATAAATCCCCAGTTTTGTAAAGGACAGGTCGAAGGAGCGACAACCCAAGCACTTGGATATTGTCTCACTGAGGAAATGATTATTTTGGAGGATGGGAGCGTTCGCAATGCTGCTCTTCGTGATTACCGTATTCCGGCAATTTCCGACGTGCCTCCCATTCACACCAGCTTCGTAAAAACTTCAGACCCCTACGGGCCCTTCGGAGCAAAGGCCGTCGGTGAACTCACGATTAATTCATTCCCACCAGCCTTTTCTAATGCTGTTAAAGACGCTGTAGGAAAACGTTTTTATAGCTTGCCGCTGACACCTAGTAAGGTTTGGGAGGCATTGAATGGCGAAGAATTTGACCGAGCACAGCTTCCGATATTTGCGGCGCCCGGAGTCCATCACTAGCTCTAGTTTTCCTCGAGTCGGTCAGAATTTCATTCTCGCCAGTTAAGCAATGCATTTTGTTTTCTTGCATTGTGGAGTGAGCCTTTTTTGAAATCGTCTCTGTTGAATTCAAGCACTGACTTGGTCGATCCATTTATCTGCCATCCGCGTCATGGAAAGATCATTATTCCAGTTCGCGATATCAGAGACATGAACCCATTTAAGATCGTGCGATTCCTCGCTCACCGTGTAGTTGTCGCCACACTGGGATTGAAACGCGAATCGAATATCGAAGTGGAGGTGAGCTGGCTGACCCTTGCGTTCTGGAAATGTGTGTATGTCGATATCAAAAATCGCATCGGAGAGAGGCTCGATCTTCGCTAGCCCGGTCTCTTCATAGGCTTCACGTAAGGATGCTTCAATGACATTAGATTCACCATCGGTGTGACCGCCTGGTTGTACCCAAATATTCAGCTTTCGATGATGTGTGAGTAATACTGCATCCTTTCTTTGATTCAGGATCCAGCTGCTTCCGGTGATATGTCCGGGATCATAATGGTTGCGATCAAAACAAGTTGGGCAGGATTGGACAAATTCGAGTGTGCGCAGTTGTGCGGTGCGGTCGCTTGCATGGAAGGGTTGGTATTGCTCGAGAAGGTGTAGGAGTTGTTTGCGATGCATACGCTGGAAATTATTTGCGGATTTGAAGGTCCGCTGGGCTATCTGCATAAATTTGAGAGACTACCAGGAACGAGAGGAGACCGTTGAGATAAATCATTTGATAACTAAAAGCCCGTTGGTGAGGATCGACTCCAATGAGTCTTTGTCATTGAATGGCAGATCTAGGAATGCATTGAGGTTTCGATGCATTTGATCTTCGAGCGAATACCTCGGGAAAGTGCGCAGAGGGTAGTCCGTACCGTAGAGTAGTTTGCGCGGACCGGCGAGCTTGATCGCTGAGGCGAGGGTCTCATCGCTGTAGATTAGGGGCCATGCGGCGGTATCGAAATATACATTTTTAAGGTATTTGCGCACTCCCGGATTTTGTGAGAGCAGCGCCAGGCCCCCACCTAGATGTGAAAGGATGAGTTTGAGGTCTGGTAATTGTCCTGCCAGCTCGACGAATTTCTGGAGCGGAGTTTCGACCCTTCCGGGGTAGCTGCCGCCGGCAGGTTCGGTTGCGTGGAAATTGATCCAGAGCCCTTGGCTCTCTGCGTATCTGAGCGCTTTCACAAAATCAGGATCTTCAAACATATAGCCTTGGGCCTGGGGAAGTAGCTCTCCGAGTCCGCTAAATCCAGACTCAAGTATTTGATCCAGACATGCGGAATTTTCCCTAACAAGATCCGGATGAAACGATGCGAAGGCCTTAAATCGATCCGGCCACTTTTTGAGGATTTCTGCATAGATGGCGTTGTGCAAGGTGCAAGTGTCCGCGTTTTCCCAGTACCAGCCCTGCAGAATCACCATATCGATACCGACTGAATCCATATGCCGGAGGCAGGTCTCGGGATCAGCCCATGCCTGAATACTGGGGCGGTCTTTGGGCGCTACCAGCTTCAACCAATGTAGCTCTCCCTGGGAGTTTGCGAAGGTGGGCGGGTCGATTCCAGCCGGTTCGGGAAAAATATGAACATGTGTGTCGATTCGCATTTAATCGGCTAATTGATCGCTTTCCTGGCGAATAGTTTGGAAGTGGAGAAGATTATGGAGTAC
>JBCCBL010000379.1:0-2343 GCA_039034055.1 Verrucomicrobiota bacterium
CGAGATAGACCTCACGTTTCTCGATTAGATAGCTGTTCGCGTTTAACCAGATAGTTGCAAGCAAGGTGCCTTGGCGTTCGGTTGCCGGATCAAAATGAGAGACTTCGCAGCGAAATGACTCGATGGCATTTGCTTTAGTTACCGGAATGATGTTTACCACGCGGTTGCGATCTCTCAACTCCCAGAGATAGCCGTCGAATACCGATTCTGTCTGGAGATAGTTGGTCTGTTTTGGATCGGTGATGGGCGTGACTCCTTGGGAAATTCGGCTTTTCCGGATTTGCTGCCGGAAGCGGTCTCCGTTTGCAGTCAGGAACCAGGTTTGATTGGAATCTAGGTCGAGTTCGTAGCGGATTAGATCTGGTCGCTTTTTGTGCAGGCGAAATGTCATCGGAGCCTTGCCTGGATAGGATATCGTACCGCTGAATCGCAGACTGATCAGGTTTTCGATGCGGGTGTTGCCTCCATGTGCTCGATAGTAGTTCGCGAGGACGGAACGGGTCTCATCTGGATCTAAAGGTTCCTGGCTGTGGGCGTCGGAGAGGGATCCTAAGAAGGTGAAAACCAATATCCAGGCGACATTTATTTTGTGAGCATATATGCTTTTTGTACCCCTGCATTGTCGGGGTAAATCAGCAAAACTCTCGAGGTTCGTTTCGACTCTTGGGCTCTTTTCGCCGTCTAGTTCCTCACTGCTTCGGAGCATAGATGGTCTCTTCATGGCCACAACGCAGCATGCGTGCTCCCCAATATGGATTTATGAGTTCATCGTTAGCTTGAAGCCAGGATGCACCCGTGTGATCGAATGCCATGGTACAGCGCATTTGATAGGCTGTGGTGTTTGCGGTTCCTACGTGTTCGACGACGAGGATCATTTCTTGGGAAAGAACATGAAAATGCTGGCGGGCTCTTTGTATATCGGTGGATTCACTGAGCTTATCGGTGATGTTCAATAGGGTTCTGATGACCGGCGCCTCTTCTTCTGATGGTCCTTTTGTGAGCACGTCTTTCAGGTGCGTGGTTGCTTTTTGGGCTACGTCTAATTTGTCTTTGGCCAGTCCCATTTGGATCTCGAAATAGGGCGCGAGTAAGGGATCAACATCCTGTGGTTTGAGGGCGTAGGAGTGAGCAAAGACGTTCGTTGTGAGCAATGCGATCGCGACTAGGTATTTGAAGAATAAATTCATCGGGTGGTATCGGGACTGGCGTTGTAGCTTTGGAGTTTAAAACAGTGCGGTCGCTGATTGGTTATGTCAATGGCTGCTGAATAGGCATTTTAACATTAGAAAAACTTAAATAAAAACTGTTTAACATTAGTTTTATTTTATATGATAGGGATTCCAGTGTTCAGAAACACCCTGAGAACTTATCTACCCTGAGCTTAATTCTTTATTCATGAAAACCACAGGCAAAATTGCGTTTGGCCTTCTGATAGGGTGCTTGGGGACACCCCTGCTTTCTCGAGCACAATTCGATGGGGATGTCCGAGTCTGGCAGGAAATGATGTTCCGCGAATACACGGGTGAGCGCTTTCAGGCTTACACTTGGGCCGAATTGCGTCATTTCGACGATGCCAGCCGGCTCGGTCTGTGGTTGGTGCAGCAGAAGTTCTACTATTCAATCGGCGCAAATTGGTCGGTCGGTTCTGGGCCGGCATGGATTGAGTCTCGGGGCTCTGATGGAGTCTGGAATACGCTGCTGCGTTGGGAGTTCGAGGTGAACCCGACTATAGAACTTGGCGATGGTAGCAGTATCCAATTTCGTAATCGGCTTGAGGCGCGCTGGTGGGAATCGCGGGACTATGATATCGAATTCGTCTCTCGTCATCGAATTCGTTACAGCAAATCAGCGGACTGGTTGCCGAGGATGAAACGTTTGGAGATTTCCAACGAGTTTTTCTTCGATTATCGGACGGGATCATATAGCGAGAATCGTTTGAGGCTATACGATGTCCATTTCGATGCTTTCGGAAGCACAAGCGCTAACACCTTTTTCCAGATTAGGTCGCGAAGGCCTGGTGGCCGTGGATCTTGGCAACATGCCTATATCATCGGTTTTGGCTTCCGCTTTTTGCCATAAGTTCGATCCATACGCCCTTGAGCTTGAGAGCCAGAGTGGGCAGCGTGTTCAGAATGTCGCCTGCGAGTAGCCCTAACCACACATCCTCAAAGCAGGGCATTGGGATGTCGGTTGTCTTATCCCTCTGCTTACTGGTGAGTGGGTGCTCTTCTCGGAATATGCGGGACGATGAAGCGATTTTGTGGATACATGCGGCTTCTAGTTTGGAGGAATTGATACGCGGGCTTGGAGACGCATTCTCCGAGAAAAATGGGATAGAGGTGC
>JBCCBL010000380.1:0-2342 GCA_039034055.1 Verrucomicrobiota bacterium
GCGGGGTTTAGGCCATCTTTATAGAACCAAGACCCTGCCTCAATGATGGGTTCCCAGAGGTAATCTCCAACAAATGCGCCGCTATTTTGACGAATCTGCACCCATATTGAGAAGGTACCGGTGTCTTTAGAAAAATTCCCTTCGATGGGATACTTCAGGCCTCCGTTTTTCCAGTGCCCTCTGACCTGTGCGCTAGAATTCGAGACAAAGCCAGACCTGATCCGGTAGCGATTGATATAAAAGGGAGCTTGTACCTGGTCGTTCAAAAGCCCTTGTTCGAAATCGATCGCAAAAATCTGGTCTCCCGGCGATGAGCCAGCGCTACCAGGGTCGCTGCCTGCACCGATCTCTTCAAAGTCGTACCAACCATCCTCGTCAGAATCCTTCGGCTTACTTAAACTCGACAAAGGATCGAACCCGTGGATCACTTCGAAACCGTCCGAGAATTGATCGGTGTCCGAGTCCGCGGATTGAAGGCTCGTTCCGAATGTATATTCCTCCAGATTCGTGAGAGCATCACTGTCAGGGTCCAGCGCCGCATCGATGAGATCAAAAGGATCCAGTCCCTCATTCAATTCAAAGAGGTCTGGCATCCCATCGCCATCAAAATCATTGTCGAAATCAGAAGCATCGACCGCCGACCGTGCTAACCTTACTTCTGTGGCGTCATCAACTAAATCACCATCGGTATCGGAAACCCGGATGTTAGAACCGATTACAATTTCCTCGGCGTTATTCAGACCGTCATCGTCTAAATCGGCCCATGCATCAGCGGCATCATAAATATCCAACCCATTCGCTACTTCATCGGTATTCAAGATCCCGTCACCATCGTAGTCTAGGTAGGAAGGTGCCGTTGTTGAGACTAGAAGGTTATCAAGTTCAGCAACGTCCGGTTCTTGCCCTTCTTCCAACACGAGTGATTCTAGCATGGCCTTAAAACGTGAAAACACGACCAAGTCTTTGTCGATAAATGGTAAATTCTCGGCGACCAAGATACCGTTTTGAGTGAGTAACCATTTCTGATTTATATAATCTAGATATACCGCGTAGGTGTTCCATTCGGTGGTGTCCGATTGGACCGAATACGCGGTCCAGGAATTCGATGTGTCATCCCATACCGATAAGCTCGTTGACGCTGATGCACCCCAGACCGCAACTTTGGGCTCCGTATTTACGCTTAGATCCGGCAGTTCGCCGGCAGAAAAACGTGCATTGAAACTGACCCAGATTTGCCAAGTCTCGCCAACTCCGAAAAGGTGGCCCATTGAAACAGGTTCCGTCTCCGACTGGTTAAGTCGAACTGAGTCGTTTTCTACAACGGCCCCATCAGTCGCTGACCAATCACTCTGTTCATGTAAGGGGCCTACAACAAATCCATCAACAACATCAAAAGTAGCACCCCAATCAAATTCCCCACTTCCAGCCGATTTCTCGACCAATTGACCGAGCGATGAATCTGCAACGAAGGGATCCATGGACCAGACAGGCTCTAGGGAGTCGGCTAAACCATCGTCGTCGGTATCAAATGATTCGGGGTCGGTACCCTCGATCAGCAATTCTCGCGAATTCACCCATCCGTCACGGTCATTATCCAATTCACCGGGCTCGTTCGCAGAGATATTAATATCGTCAATCAGGCTCCACCTCTCCCCATCAAGAGTCAATATGTTGAGAAACGGCTCAGCTGCGGAAAATGACAAACCAGAGGCGAGTCGCCGGCCATCAAGATATAGATCATACTCTTGATTCACAAAATCGAAGCGCTGCGTCACACGCCTCCACCCATGGTGACTCGCTGCAGTAAGCTGCGTCCATCGCGGGAAGCCGCTACCATCGAGGCCATTGAGTCCCCAGATTTGCCCTTCTGCATCAAAAACAAAATCATAAGGTGACATGAATGCTATTTCTCCGACACTAGCCACCGTTGCGGGATTAGCCCAAAAATCGACCCATGTTTCAGCGTGGTCGACCCCGTCCACTAACAAACTCACCTCCGTAGAGGGCGAAAGCACAAGCGCGCGCAGGCCCGAATTCACGGATTCGCTTTGAATCCTAGCATCCCCAGAAACGTCCCAACCATTCTGCGACAAAAAGGGCCCCAACGGATCTACCTCGAACCCGTAAACGAAGGGAAGTGGTTCGAGGATATAATTGTCGTTAAGCGTGGGACTCTCTCCCATTTCCACTTCTCGACCATCGGGAACCCCATCGAAATCTGTGTCCGCGTTGTCGGCACGAGTGCCCAAGCCAAACTCATCAAGAGCGCTCAGACCATCAAAATCCGTATCCGAATAGCGCTGATTTTCAGACGTATTCAGACCTTGATCTATGAGCCAGGA
>JBCCBL010000381.1:0-2331 GCA_039034055.1 Verrucomicrobiota bacterium
AACTCGCGAGCGGTGACCCGCCGAAGGTGGTTCCGTGAGTTCCTGGGGTGAATACGCTGTGATGCGGTTCGGAGATCCAAACGGCTCCGATCGGGAATCCGTTGCCCAAGCCCTTCGCCATACCGATGGCGTCTGGTTTGATTTCCGCATGCTGATAGGCGAAGAATTTCCCGGTTCGAGCGATTCCGCACTGCACTTCATCGATCAGCATGAGGATATTTTTTTCGGTACAAAGGGCTCGGAGTTTTCGGAGGAATTCGAGCTGAAAGGGTCGTATGCCTCCTTCGCCTTGTATCGTCTCAATAAATACGGCTGCAGTCTCTGCGTCGATAGCGTTTTCGAAGCTTTCGATATCGTTATACTTTGCGACCGTGAAGCCTGGAAGGAGGGGCCCAAATCCTTTTTGGATTTTTGGCTGAGGAGTCGCGCTCATGCCCCCGAATGTCCGGCCATGGAATGCAGTATCAGCAACGACAATTTTATATTTTTTTCCTTCTACCTCGCCGGATTGTTTGTAGCCCCAGAGTCGTGCAAATTTGATTAAGGCTTCATTGGCTTCGGCCCCACTGTTGCAGAAAAATACACGCCCTGGTCCGGCCTTTTCAACGAGTTTTTCAGCGAGTTTGGCCTGGTTGGGATTGCCGAAAATATTGGAACAGTGGCTGAGGGTTGCCGCTTGTTCTTGAACAGCTTTTACCCATTCTGGGTGGCTGTGTCCAAGGGCGGTCACGGCGATCCCGGAAGTCATATCCAAGTAGCGTCGGCGTGCCTCATCCCATACATAGGCGCCCTGGCCCTCCACGATTGATATCGCAGGGGGAACGGCGTAGTTTCCTAGAGAGTAGGCTTCGTAGCGTTCTTGCGTGTTCATGACTTTGTTTATGGTTGAAAATGCTTCGAGCTATGAATTCACAAGCTCGGTACCGATCCCTTTGTGAGTGAATATCTCGAGGAGTATGGAGTGCGGCATTCGGCCGTCGACAAAGTGCACCCGATGCACCCCAGTCCGCAGGGCTTCGACAGCACTGTCTACTTTCGGTAACATGCCTTTTGCGATGATGCCCTGCTCTTTGAGGGCGGGAACTTTCGATACGGGGAGCGAGGAGATGAGGCTCTCGGGTTGCGATGGGTTCTCCATGAGGCCGGGGACGTCGCTCATGTAAACCAGGCGACGGGCATGAAGCTCCATAGCGACGTGGGCGGCCGCGATGTCGGCGTTGACGTTATGAGGTTGGCCGGAGGCATCAATGGCGACTGGTGAGACTATCGGTGTGTATCCGTTTTCAAGGGCCTTGATAATCGGCTTGGTCTGGACCTGCGTGACTTTCCCGACGTATCCAATATCGATGGGTTTGCCTGATGAATCCTCTGTAAGGCGCTGGCATTGAAGGACCTTGTTGCCGTGAATCGCGAGTGGCCGACCCCGGGCGGATTGGATCAGGTTGCAGATGTCTAGATTGACGGATTCGTTGAGCGTTTGCTCTACGACGGAGATTGCCTCTTTACTGGTCTTGCGGAGGCCCTTGACAAATTCTGCTTCGATTCCAGCAGTATCGAGCGCACGGGTGATGGCTTTTCCCCCACCATGGACAACGACAACTTTGATTCCGACTGATGCCAAAAATGAGACGTCGGTAGCCACTCTTCCCCGCATCACGGGATCGGGATCATCCATGAAGCTCCCTCCATATTTGATGACGAAGATGGAGTCACGGAAACGTTGGATGTAAGGTAGGGCTTCTATTAATACAGAAGCTTTTTGTGTCGGATCCAAGTTTTCGAGGGCGTTCATGGGATTGTTTTCCTGCTTTATTCGGACCGATTGAAATCGATGTAGGCTTCAGTCAAGTCGGTGGACAGGAGCTGAGTCTCCTGATTACCCAGGTTGAGATTGAGGGAGATCGTGAACGCTTTCTGGGCAACGATTTGTTTCCATTTGCCCTCGTTTTCGATGATCGGTGTGCCGTGGGTGAGGGCAGGTATGTTGTCGTATGCCAGATCGACTTTGTTGATATCAATGCCGATTTGGGCATATCCGGCGGCGTCGACAACGCGCCCCCAATTGGGGTCTGATCCATACCAAGATGATTTCACGAGCAGGGAGTTACCGACGGCCCGGGCGACTTTTTCAGCAGCTCCGGCGGTCGGGGCCCCTTTGATTTGGAGAGTGACCACTTTGGTGATTTTCTCTCCGTCTGAGACAATTTTATAAGCGAGATCGAAGCATACTTTTTTTAGGACTTCGAGGAATGTGGCAAAGTCTGGATGGTCTTCTGAATCGATGGCAGCCCCAGAGTCTCCATTTGCTAAGACTAAAACGGTGTCGTTAGT
>JBCCBL010000382.1:0-2267 GCA_039034055.1 Verrucomicrobiota bacterium
CCATCGATGACCGCGACTTTCACGGCCGCGTTTCCTGTATGCTGTAACCATTTTTCAGGTAAATTTATGAGAGAGTATTCTGACCGTACGTTGAGACTCACTGGTTGTATCTTACATAGTCTCCTTGAAACACGGTCCCTCAGTCAGACTCCGTATCGGGAGTTTCATTATATTGATAACCTTCAATTGCACTATCTGTTGCGTTAATAGCATTCGATATTACTTTTAATGAAGCTTGGACCGCTTTTTGACCGTCGGTGATTAAAGTAGTGCTCACATTTTCGAGCGCATTTTCTTCTTTCATCTCAATCGAAGCTATATTTCGGGCGGTCTGAGCCACTGCATGCTGAACTTGGAGCAGCGCATCGGCCATGGCGTCTGCGGCAGCGCTTAACCGCTCCTGTGCTGCATCGACTTCTCTCTTCGAAATGGTAGACGTTTCAGCCTCAATGGTCTGATCTACAGGATTGATCGCCGTGGTTTTATTTTTTTCAGACATGTCTATTCTAGGTAGGAACTTTTAGTGGTATCTCACGCTAATGCACGCTAGGGTGACGAGCCTTTGTGGAGAATATTTTATGTATCGATTAGTTGATACAAATCGCTGATGAGAGCTTTTTATCTTTAAAAATCAAAAGCTCTCGACCTATGAGTTGTCATTTTTTTCGGGAACGAGTGGTGGGAGGGTCGAAGGAGTACTCGGTGGAGGCTGGGGCAGGGATACGCCTGCCATACTTATCATTTTCGCGCAGGCCGAAGTGATCGATGCGGAGGTTAGCATTTGCATATTCTGTTGAGCCGTTACGGCATTATGCATTGCGATGCCGATAGTTTCAGCGGAGGCTGCGTCCACCATGGCCTGGGTAGAAGCAGGCCCATTTCCAATGTTAATGGTATTGGCCTGTGTCACAGAATCGGTAATCTGTGAGTTCACTGAATCTTCTTGTACCATAGTGTTTTCCTCGTAATGAAATTAAGATTTAATTTTTGTTCATGAAGTTGGTGAGGGCGAGGGTGCCATCTTTCGTTTGGAAAACGATTTCTGCTTTGGCTTCGGTGTCTTCCAAGGCGAAGCTCAATTCCAGTCCATCCTGACTCAAAGAGCCTGCCGGAGGAGGGCTTTGCTTTTCACCGTAGCGTCGGATGAAACTCTGCGCCTCGCTGAAATATTGACCCACCTGTGAGGCATTAATCGCTGCGAGGTCATAGCTGGGACCCAGGCTCACCAAATAGCAGTAGGCAGCCCGGGCCATGCTGAGAAAGCCAATCTGTCCTCCGTTGGAGATCCATCCACGGCATGCATCAATGATCTGCGTTTTCGGCGTCTCCGGATTCATCTGGGCTGAAAGGGTAGAATCATAGGAGGCAGAGATTATTTTGTCCCAGGTTTTTTGAATTCGTTTCCTACTAGCAATCGGATTGTGAGTACCTGAGGTTTTTGAGTTCGACGAGGCATTCAGATAAAACAAATACGCGCAGATAAATTCGTCAGTCGACTGGGCATTTGTCGTAGCAAAGTTTGCCGCTACTTTTTGCACCCCAAGATCATCGAAGTTGGGGTAGGTGTCATCTTTGGCTAGGAGTGCTAGGTTGATCGACTCGGTGAGGCTGCGTAACTTGAAGCAGGGGAAGTCTGCAATACCCAGACTTTTCAAAAACTGGTCTCCGGCGATTAAATCATCATCAGTATAAAGTCCGTATTTGTCTGCTAAGCGATGCGCCTTGGGTGCGTTTGGTTCCGTCAGCAATGAAATATCATCTTTCGAAAAAGACATACAGCGAGACGGGCTAATAATGAGATCTAGAGCATTCAGTCTCAATAAATCGGTCGCGTGTAGACCGCTTTGTATCATATTTAAGAAAGATGCCTCTGACGGGGCTTCGATGGTACTGGAACGGTTTGATGAGAGAGCCCAATCCAACCAAGAGACTCCTCCTGGAATCAACTCAATGATTTGTTGGAATTCAAATGAGAAATCATTCAAATTCGTACGAGGCTGCTCATTGATTTGGATCATATGCAAAAATTCTGTTGAATTAGATGAATCGATCAGCCATTTCCGCTTCCACTAGGAAATCCATTGAGAACGTTCGCCGCGTTTGTCCCAATCGTAGCGTAGTAATCTGCAGCGGTTGTTGGGAGTGTTTGGGCTTGCGCGAGTATCGTCGTCGCGTTTTCGACATTTTCGTTAGCAAGTATTTGAGCCATTGCTACACCAATTGCGGTCGTTGCTATGGTGTTTATGTTGCGTAAATAGTCGGTTGCA
>JBCCBL010000383.1:0-2223 GCA_039034055.1 Verrucomicrobiota bacterium
CCTGCTTCGGCTCGCCTGCCACTACCAGGCGCCTCGACCTTCTGAACGACCCGATACTGCAGCTTGAAGCCGTGGCATAATCGTTCCGGGAAAGACTACCTTAGGATCCTTCACCACAGATTTCAGATACTCTGGATTGTGCATTGCATGAGTTTGTAGAATGATAAACGGCCGTTCCGAAACATTTCCTCCCACACTTCCAGGACCCCGATGACAGGTGCTACAGCGCTGAAGAAATAGAGCCCGACCCTCCTGAGCCAGAGGAGACAGCGTATCCATGGGCGGCTCAAAATAAGGCTCATAGCGCTCAAATGTATTGACTGCTCGGATGCCCGACATCTGGGTTGCCGAGATCATTCCATATTTAGGAGCGTCCACATAGCCGCTCATATCGCCTTCAATGAATACGTAAAAGGGAGCGAGCGGTTCGATATCCCCCCCAAACATTGGCCAATTTCCAGAGCTGGGATCTTCGCCATTGTAATATATCAACAACTGGGGATCGTGCTCCAAAATATAACTCCATTCCATAAAACTCTCCCACCGATCGGTACATTCCAGCACGACCCCGTCTCCACCATCTGCAAACCCCAACCATTCCACAAGAGCCCTCAAGGGAACGACCCCCAGTGATGCAACCCCGGCACCTGGCACGATCTGTGTTTCAAGAGTATGAAAACTCTCAAGAGCCGCCAAATCCGATCGGCTCAGATATCCCCCTTCTACTGTCCATGCACCCGAAAAATACAGCGAATCCTCTGTTGGAGGATGCTCCCTCAAAAGACTCGGCTTGCCACATCCCATCAGAGATAGCAGCAGGGCTGTTCCCAAAATAATACGCATCAACTCGCTCACGAGCACTCACCATACCACCCAATGCAAACTATAGCTCCCTCGCTGATAATCCTCCTTTTCGGAGGCCTCTTTCTTTGCCAAACCCAAGCTCTGGATAAAGTGAGCTTTCAGCCAGATTGGTTCCCAAACGGACAATTTGCCGGATTTTTCACCGCTCAAGAAAAAGCGCTATACGCTGAGCACGGCCTCGAAGTTCAGCTAAACACTTTTTCATTTGGGACAGAATTCTTGGATCATGTCGCAAACAACGAGGCTCAATTCGGAACTGCTGAAGCCTACATCTTGGTCAACGCCATTGCCGAAGGGCAACCCTTAGTCGCCCTGGGGGCCGTTTTAAAAAAAAGCCCAGCCGGCTATCTATATCTCAAGAAATCGGGGATTCAATCTGCCAGGGATTTCTCAAACAAACGCGTCGGATTCCACGCCTATGCTGAAGAACTCCTGCCCTATTTCTTAAGCAAAGCCGAAATCGATCCTCAAAGTGTCACGCCCGTCAAAGTGCAAAACGATATTCAGATGCTCATCCGAGGCGAAATCGATTTACTTCAAGGCTATGCCATCGATGAATTTTTGGAGTTACAACGACTGACCACCGAGCCAGCCGGGTTCATCACCTTCGAGGCTCTCGGCCTTCCAATGTATTCAATGGTCATATACACCAGTCGCACCTTCGCGGAAGAAAACCCTGAAACCATTGCCAACTTTATGACGGCAACCGGCCAGGGATGGCAGCATGCTCTCAACCACCCGGAAGCCTCTGCCAAAATCCTCTCTAAACAAGCCCACAACACCGCGACTCCCTTGGATGACCTCGAAGAACAAATTAACGCTTTGCGACCATTTATCCTCCAACCTGATCAAGAGATCCTAAAAACGGACCGGACCTTCTGGGAATCCATGCTTCAAAGCTTTCTTGAAAGCAAACTCATCAGGCAGCCCATCGACTTAGACACCTTGCTTTGGGGTGGATGACCGCAGATCTAAGTATTCGGTTAGAAAGCTTAACACAGGTCGGCGCGTCCTACAGTATAACACTCGGCACGCGCACACTGGATCCTCCAGCACACAACATTTTAATAATGCTCTCTGAGAATTTTCCACGCTCTAAAGATTCGATCCGCACTTCGATGAGCCCTTCGAGCACTGATGGGATATCAATAATTGAATCAGAAAGCTCCTTGAATCAATAAATTTTGAAATTTTTCATTCGATACGGATTTATATTCAAACCCAATCAGAATAGACGCAAGCGATCCTATAAAACTGGTGCGTCTTCGGGCACTTTATATTTTTTCTTAAGTTGAACAAGCTCATTCTTAAGCCGGTTTACCACCTTGGCGTTTTCAGGTTTTGCAAAAACACTTTCCA
>JBCCBL010000384.1:0-2217 GCA_039034055.1 Verrucomicrobiota bacterium
CAGGCCGCCCGTGGCAAGGGAGGCACTGCGCACAACCTTTCTCAATGGATTGCGAACGGAGTCCAATCTGAAAACATTTGGCGCGACCCGGATCGTTCAGAATCATTCGTCATCCGAAACAATTCAATCGAGCGATCCCATAGGCTCTCAATCGATACGAATCTTCCTCCAGTTCACTTGCCAAACGAGGCGCCTTTTCAAACCTCCGGCCAGCGAAAAGAGACGAAAGCAATTTTATTTGCCGATGTTTCTGGGTACACACGCCTTCCTGAGATCGAGATACCACAATTTGTATCCAGTTTTCTAGGCCTTTGCTCGAAAATAATGAAATGCCCTGAATTCATGCCCGATGTCACCAATACTTGGGGAGATGCTCTGTTCGCAATTTTCCCTACGACTCAGATGGCAGCTTCTTTCTCGAAAACGCTGATTCAGGAAGCCGAGATAAGCGACTCATTTTCAGTGGAACTCAGCCTGCGCATCGGCCTGCATGCCGGGCCACTCTACGAATGCCAGGATCCGATCCAAAATTGCACTACATTCACCGGCTCTCATGTGAGTCTTGCTGCGCGCCTCGAACCAATCGCGGAAAAAGGTCAAATCTATGCCTCTGAGTATTTTGCGGCCCTCGCCAAGATCGAGGAGGGCAACGATTGTAAATTTGAATTTTTGGGAGAGAAGACTTTGGGAAAAAACTATAAAGCCATGCGGGTCTACAAAGTTATGTAAGCCCTGCTCATGCCACTATACGGAGTTACTGTGGCTCCAGAGAATTTTCAAGCGCGGATCCGCCTTGTGTCCTAAAAGAAGAAAGACCGTATTCCCGCGAATATCGAGTTCGCCAATGAAATAAGCACTTGAAGAATAATACTCTGAAAATTCTACCCTCCCGGCTGAATCCACCTGGACACTCTCAGACGCCCCACCGACAATTACCGACTCAAGTCCCGGGATACTCTTTTCCTTAAATTTCAACCAGTCTTCGCGTGCCTGATTGGTGCCATCTATAATCGATTGAACGATTTGATATCGGTCGTGAAATCGGCTCAAAGCAGCGAAAAACACGTCAACGTTACTAGCGTAGGATGCCGTAGCCACACGTTTTCGACTCACACCCGAACTCACATCAAATCCTGAGTATTTTGCCATCAACCCTTCGAATTTTATTTTAAAACTGCGCTGCAAGACTTCATTATCTTCGACGTAGAAACCACGCATCATCCTCTCGAAATCGTGCGCTACTGGGATTTCTACATGCTTAGACGGCTGAGGTCGCCTAGGTATCTTGACTTCAGCCAGAGAATCCATTTCAAACTCGACAACGCGGCTCTCGAAGGACTTTGCACTGAGAACGCTATATGATTCCGGGACGACATCGCGACACGCAAAATTCAGGGCTTGGGTGATCCGAAGCAAATCCTCTTGAGCCGTATCGCCATCAAATAGCACGCGTCTCACAATGTCTTCGCCTCTTTTGATTTCGTCCAAAGTGGCCTTATTGATCTCCTTTAATACGTGCACTTGCAGCGGAGTTTCGAGCCACTTAGCAAATTTGGGCAGGGAGACAAAATACTCGGTCGGTTCTACGACTATGGGCTCCGCCGCCATCGGAGGTTCCTCTTCCATCTTGTTCATCAAGAAATAGCCGCCGGCAAACATCATGATAACTCCTACCATGGCCGCTAGTAAATTTATCGAATCCTTTCCCATAACTGATCTTGCCTAAAAGATGTCCGATTATCGATTCCTTACGATTGAATCAATGCAAAATGAACCGACCGCTCATCCTCCGATCTTGCTTTGAGAAAACAGCGACCCAGACTTAGTTATCAACCGTCTCTGTGCTTCCAACACATCGCGCTCATCAATGTCGTAAGCATCACAGTATTTAAATATTCTTTGATTGGAATTCCGAATTTCTGAGTCGAGTCGTTCAACCTCATCCGAGAGTCCCTTGAACTTTATCTGATTCTTAGTCACAAGATACTCACCCATTTCGAGCCGAACTTTTTCAACCTTTCGGCGCAATTCAACGACTCGTTCCAATTTGTTCATAACGTAGGTTGGTAATTCAACGGGCTCCCGAATTTTCGGGAAATCGTTGGTCGGATACGCTTTCAAAAGCTCTATCGTTTCCTCTGAAAGATCCATCATTGGATAAGTGAACTCAAGCCCATCGCTGCTTCGAATCAGTAAAATCTCATGCTCAGTGCGTCC
>JBCCBL010000385.1:0-2140 GCA_039034055.1 Verrucomicrobiota bacterium
CAGCACACTCACTTCTTCGCCACCATACACCACCGAATTTTCAGAGGTGATCGCGATCAAAATTGATTTCTTTTTGAGCTTATCGCCGGAGACGGTGATCACGCGATTCACCTCAACCCCTGGCTCTTCGATGAAAACCGCCGCAACGATGAAGAAAATCAGAAGAATGAATACCATATCGATCAACGGTGAGATATCTACGTCGCTGACATCGGCTGGACCGCTTAGGGTTTTTCGTTGCTTTGCCATTACTTTGCCGTTTTCAGATTCTCATCCATGCGTTGCATCGATACTGATTCCATCCGAGTGATGAATGCATCTAGCTTATTGCGACGGCGCACTACCATATAAACGATGATGTAGCCGGGGATCGCAATCATCAGACCAGTCTGGGTCGTGATGAGCGCTTCAGAAATACCTCCGGCGATCAGGTCGATGGTGCGGCCCACATTCTTGGTGAGGCCATCAAAGGTATCAAGCATGCCCATGACGGTTCCAAGGAGTCCCATCAAAGGTGCAATCGATATCAACACCCCCAGGAACACGATTCGGCGGTCGACTCGCGGGATGTGCGCAGCTCTCACTTCCGCATACCGATTTTGAATATCGGCAAGGGAAGTGGATCCATCGAAGCCATATTTAATAATTTCCCCGACTTCACCCTGGGCTTTGGAGGGAGAATAAATCCATTCCACCACTTCGTCATACTTCACCTTGAGATAGTTTCCGGTCCCAAAATGAAAATATAACTCAAAGCCAGTGTAGTAAGTGAATACAGCAAGTCCTGCCAAGAATATCATCAAAGAGCCGCCGCCTGTCCAGATTCGGACAAAAGCTTCTAAGAAAGTCTCTTCCATTTTCTGTAGATAGTCAGAATTGAAGTGGCTCGGAGACTACTTTTTGGAATCTTCGAGACCATTGATAAAGGCCGCTGAATATTTTTCCATCGCAGCGAGGATACCCTGTGCTCGTCTCGCCAACAAGGCGTGGACTACCAACGAAGGGATCGCCGCGATAAGGCCAAATTTTGTGGTGATAAGCGCTTCTGAAATACCTCCAGCTAGTTTTGAAGCATCAGAGGTTCCGAACAAAGTGATCTGCTGGAAGGTGTTGATCATACCAGTCACCGTTCCCAAAAGCCCGAGCAGAGGTGCAGTAGCGGCGGTAACCGCAATAATAGGCAGCAGTCGCTCAACCTGCGGCTGGGTTTCGAGCATCCTTTCGTAGAGAACCTCTTCGAGCAACTCCTTACTGCTACGCGCGTGCTTAACGGCATCCTGGAACAATTTACCAAAGGGCCCTGAGATCCCCCGAGCATACTTCGCGGCATCGGCATCTTGGCCGTCTGCCAGGTATTGAAGGGTTTGTTGCAGTTGCGATTCTTTTGGGGTGCGAATCCCGTAAATTTCAAATAGTTTGAAAATCGCGATCAGCATCGAAACGGTCAGTGAAATGATGATCGGCCATACCCAAATACCGCCTGCCTCGACCTCATCTCGAAGCGTCACCTTGGCTTTGTTCAGCTCCAAAGCGTCGTTGAGAGTAGGATCGAAAACGATTGTGCCAGAACCTGTATCGACGAGACTCGCAATCCCTTCGGTGCCCTCAATCTCAACAATCTTAGCGCGAACCGGGTCCTTCAGGCTAACCATTCCGGAAGAACTGCCATCGGCAGCGGAGAAAAATGAAACCGGGCCCAGCACGACGAAAGATCCGTCTTTGCTCTCCCCTCCAGGAATGATCGCTGAGCCATCGAATTTCTTGCCACCAAGGATGTCTTCGAGTCGTGATAGAGCGGTCTCAACGATCTCGAATTGGGCTTCAAATTTCGCTTCGGGTGAAATTTCATCATTTTCGACATTGTTCAAGACGGTCTCGATCATCTCGGAATAAAGCTGATTCTCCGCGATATCGATCGAGATTTCGAACTGGCGCACATACTCGTTGAGCGTATTGCTCATGTAATTGATGCTGTTTTCCCGCGACTCGATCTGCGTTTCCAATTCGGAAACCGTAGAGCCGGCATTATCAGCCCGACGCTGAGCCCCACTGACCTCACGACGTTTGGTCGTCACCTTTGCCTCAAGCTCATTGAGTTCATTGGCGAGTGGGACTTTTTCTTCTCCGATGCTTGACTGTA
>JBCCBL010000386.1:0-2122 GCA_039034055.1 Verrucomicrobiota bacterium
TGACATCGAAGGCTATCAGCTATGCGCTAGGGCAATGGCAGCAGATGAGTCTATGGTTAGAGCGTGGAGAGTTGGAGATTGATAACAATCTAGTAGAGAACGCGATACGTCCAACCAAGCTAGGAGCCAAGAACTGGTTATGTGTGTCACGAAGGGAGGAATGTGATGTAGGACTTGAACTAATAGCATAACTTCTGAACTTCGGACTGGATGAGGGTAGGCCCCTCGATCAAGACTTGCAGGAGTATTGATCAAACGACCCGATGCTGCTCTTTTCTAAGGATAGGGGTGGTGAGCGATTCGGGAAAAGGCAGAGATTACTACTGTCACGTGTGACTTGTGAAGTCGAACGAAAGTGAACCGTGCGATGAAGCGTCGAAATCTTATGGTGTTGTCGAAATGGAGCCGTATAGCCTTCTCCTGAGCTAGGTGCAGAGGATACCCTGTTTACTGTCTGCATGACAACCGGCGTTAAGGCGGCGAGAGCACAAGATCAGGCCAGACCGAGGAACGTGAGAATCTACCTCTCAGCACGTAATGGAGAGGTAGAGACGGACTCGCTCGTAGTAGTGATGAAGCTCTTGTAATGAGAGTGGAGCAAAGGAGCGGGGATCATAGAAATGAATCTTGATCCAACTTGTTAAACCGAGGATGAGACAATGAAACAAGGAAAAGTATTTGAGATACCAAAAGAACTCGTCTGGCAATCCTACCTCCAGGTCCGCAAGAATAAAGGATCAGCAGGGAGTGATGGCCAAACCTTAAAAGAGTTCGATGAGAAACGAAATAAGAATCTCTATAAGATTTGGAACCGATTGAGTTCTGGGACCTATTTTCCACCGCCTGTGCTGGAAAAGAGGATACCGAAAAGTGACGGTAAAGAACGCCTTTTGGGCATTCCTACCGTGGCTGATCGGATAGCCCAGGGAGCAGTGAAGATCTATCTTGAGAGAATCTTAGAACCAGAGTTCGACGAAGACTCCTATGGTTATCGCCCGAATAAATCAGCGCACGATGCACTGGAAAAATGTAAGCGTAGATGCTGGCAACATAGTTGGGTATTAGAGATCGACATAAAGTCGTTCTTTGATTGTGTGCGCCATGATCTCGTGCTGAAAGCCCTAGAGCATCACAACGTGCCGAAGTGGGTGCTACTGTATTGTAAGCGTTGGCTGGAAGCGCCATCGGTCAGTTCAACTGATGATGACGCTCCCGCTCTAAGAACTCTGGGAACCCCGCAAGGAGGAGTGATATCTCCACTATTGGCGAATCTGTTTCTACACTATGCATTCGATAATTGGATGCGACGCAATCAACCGAAGGTGCCTTTTGAGAGGTATGCAGATGATATCGTTTGCCATTGCGATACGATGCGTCAAGCGACTACCCTGAAAAATAAACTGGAGGAGCGAATGGGAGAATTAGGATTAACTCTGCATCCAGATAAAACGGAGGTTGTGTATGTGGATACCTTCAAACGATGGAATGTGAAGACTTCGTTTACCTTTTTGGGATATGACTTCAAGTTGCGCACGGTAAAGAGTCCCGCTACAGGGAAGCTTAGCCGCAAATGTATGCCTGGAGCTTCGAAGAAAGCGATGAAGAAGATAACGCAGGAAATCAGAGGCTGGCGTCTACATCGATCGACCACGCAGACAGCGCACCAGCTGGCGAAACGATACAATGCAAAGATCCGAGGATGGATCAGCTATTATGGCAAGCATTGGTATCGAAACTTCAGCTATCGAATATGGACTGTCTTGCAATCAAGACTGATCAAATGGATCGAAGCGAGGCATCGTATCGGACCAAGGGCTGCTCAGCACCGTATAGCTCTGATGCAGAAAGAAGAGCCCAAACTATTCGCACACTGGTATCTACTTCGTGCAGCAAATATGTGATCAAGAGCCGTATGACGGGAGACTGTCACGTCCGGTTCTGTGAGCACCCAAGGGGTGAAATTCTCCTTGGGTGACTCGACTCATGGGCAGTGCCGAAGCGGGTTGGCGTAGCGCAGTCATTTACTCAATCATATCAAGTTGCCGGTCCAGGAATATCGAGCCCTATGCATATCTGTATGACGTTCTGAAGCGGCTGCCGACCATGACTACCTCCCAAATCA
>JBCCBL010000387.1:0-1964 GCA_039034055.1 Verrucomicrobiota bacterium
ACGTAAGATCGCGGAAGGTGAGACGGAAGCTGAAGCGACTTTTTTGGCGGCAGCCGGTTTGGCGCGGCTGGGGATCGATTCTTTCCCAGGATTGGTTTTTCGCCCGATGACACTGGCGCAGATGGTACCTGCAGCAGGTCAGGCAGCAATCGCTTTGCAGTGTCGAGCAGAGGATTTCGAAACATTCAGCTCCTTTTTATGTGCACGCACGGCTTACGCGGTAAACTTGGAACGTGCGGTTTTAGCTGGGCTCGGAGGTGGGTGTCATACCGCAGTCGGGGTCCACGCATCGGAAAATCAATTACACATTTATCATCATGATTATGGTCGAAAAGATATGGATCTTCCACATATCGGGGCAAGCCAAGTAGAGGGCTTCGTGAGCGATGCTCTGACGAAGCTGATTGGAAAATGATAATCTTTATGTGGATACGAATATGTCTTTGATCGGTAGAGTTTATTTGGTAGGAGCAGGTCCGGGGGACCCTGGGTTGCTAACCCTGCGCGCGCGTGAACTGATCGAAAGCTGCGATGTATTGGTATTTGACTACCTGGTGAATCCGATCATCCATGGCTGGGCGTCCGATCGATGCGAACAGATTGATGTGGGGAAAAGCCCAGGCCTCAAAAAATCTGCGGAACAGGCGCAGATCGAGTCCATTCTTGTCGACCGTGCGAAGGCTGGAAAACGGGTTGTACGTTTGAAAGGCGGGGACCCTTTTATTTTTGGTCGAGGCGGGGAAGAAATCGAAGCCCTCAATGCATCGGGCATTCCTTTTGAAATTGTTCCCGGGGTGACGGCTTCTTTGGGTGCTGCGGCCTACTCAGGAATTCCTCTGACCCATCGGGGTATTAGCTCGAGTGTGACGATGGTTACCGGGCACGAGGCGCCTGATAAAGATGGTTTGAGGGTGGATTTCGCGGCGATTTCCCGGCAGGGCGGGACCTTGGCGATCTACATGGGAGTGTCGACCTTGCCACGCATTGTCGAGCAGTTGCTTGAAGGAGATTGTCGTCCGAGCACGCCGGTCGGAGTAATCGAGTGGGCTACATATTTTCGCCAGCGCAGTGTGTTTGGCGATTTAGGAAACATCGTCGAGAAAGTCCAGGAGTCCGGCATCAAGAGTCCAGCTATGATCCTGATCGGCGAGGTGGTGAATTGTCACGAGAGCTACAATTGGTTCAAAAAGGGAGCCCTACGTGGCCAGCGCATCGTGATTACCCGTGCGCGTGATCAGGCGAGTGAATTGAGATTGAAGCTCGAATCGCTGGGAGCGGAGGTGCTCGAGATTCCGATGATTCAGACCGAACCGGCAATCTTGAAGCAGGACCTGTCTGAGGTCTTTGCCGAAATCGCAACCTATGAGTGGATTGTATTCACCAGTCCGAACGGAGTACGTTACTTTTTCGAACTCTTCTTGCGTGCGTTTAAGGATATTCGCTCTTTTGGCGGCATGCGTGTCGCGTGTATTGGGGAAGCCACTGCGAAGGAGTTGGAGCCTTATCATATCGCTGTTGATCTCGTCGCGCCCAAAGCAGTCGCAGAGTCTCTGGCAGAAGCACTCATTGAGACCGATAGTCTCGATAGTGCCAATGTTTTGGTAGTCACCGGTAATCGAAATCGCGATACACTGGTTTCCGAACTTGAGCAAAATGGACGGGCGATTGTCGATAAGCTTCAAGTATATTCAACGAATCTCGCCAAAGTCGCAGACTCTGCAGCGGCGCAGAGTTATCGAGAAAATGGTGCAGACTATGTGGTATTCAGCAGTTCCAGTACTGCTCAGGCATGGAGTCAATTGTCGGATCAACTGGTTGTGAATGAGGGCGTGAAAGCTGCGCGCTTTGTGAGTATTGGAAATGTCACCTCAAAGGCGCTTTCAAACAATAATTTACCGGTCGATCTTCAGGCAGACTCAGCAAATTTGGATTCGTTGATTGATGCGATCATTGAAGACTCCGAT
>JBCCBL010000388.1:0-1907 GCA_039034055.1 Verrucomicrobiota bacterium
CAGCTACTCTGCAAACTGGAACCAATCTGGAACTAAATTAATCGGCACAAATCTGATCCGTGTCGAAAAACCAATAATACCAGCCGGTGAATTCGAGACCTATAAGTCTCATCTGAGCGAAAGCCTCAACCAACTCGGACCGAAGATTGACATCAAACAGAATAGGTCCGATCCGACAAAGGATGTTTCCCAAAAAGAAATTCGACTCTGATGCTTTAAAAACTCAGCAGATGCGCCCTAATAAGTGAATGCGGTGACCATCAAAGCGGCCCCGATTCCCAAACCAAGGCCACCGATAGCTTTAGTTCGACCGGGTTTCGCATAGATCCATTCTAACCAATCGCGCATTTTGTAGGGACATGCCCCCAGGTAGACTGCAGCTGCGATGCCGAGGTAGGCAACGGAAACCATAAACAATCGCTGCGGATGATCCCACTGCATGTAGGCTGTATTCAAAACCTGGGCACCCCCCAAGAGAATCAATCCGGCCAAGCCACGCACTGCCAAAAAGTCGGGAACGAAGGTGAAACTGAGGACGGCCCCGATCCCAAAAACAGCCATCAATTTATTGCGATGATTTCCAAAATCTGCCTCACCCAGCTGAGATAAGTTAAAAATAAACCACAATGCTGAGGCTCCCAAGAGCACCTTGGCTGCGAGTGCGCTCCTCGGGAATGCTTTGGTCTGTGCGGCGGTCTTTTCGTTGCCGAAGAAAAAATGAGCACCGGTTGCGAATACAATGATACCCACGAGGAGATTTGCGATTAGCAGAGTCATAGAAACTTAAACTGCGATGAGAGGGGCCGCATTGTATTGAGTCACACCGTTGAGCTGAAGCTCTCCGAAAAGAGAACTTGTCGTGGCTGAATTAATACGTATGTCCACCAGCTCACCAACCAGACGCTCATTGCCTTTGAAAATTACTTTCCGGTGACCACGTGTGCGGCCCATATACATATTTTCCCCTTTTCGAGCCGGACCTTCGACCAGTATTTCTTCAATACGACCCACCAAGTTTTGGTTGTAGGCCGCCGACTGTCTATCAAGAATTTCCAAGAGTATCTTCAAGCGTTCTTCTTTGACTTCAGTCGGAATCTGCTCCTCCATGCCGGCCGCCTGAGTACCGCTGCGGATCGAGTATTTAAAGAGAAAGGCCATTGGAAAACCGATATCTTCGAAAAGGGAAACGGTGTCCTGAAATTCTTGATCTGTTTCCCCCGGGAACCCGACAATAATATCCGTCGAAAAGACCATTCTTGGCGCAGCAATGCGTAAGTCGTCGATAATGCGCTTAAAACGTTCCCGCGTGTAGGTACGTTTCATCATCTTCAGCACACGATTGTTTCCGCTTTGCATGGGGAAATGGATATACTCGCACAACTTGGGGAGATCTCGGTAAGCCTCGATCAAATCTTTGCGAAATCCGACCGGATGCGGCGAGGTGAAGCGGATGCGCTCAATTCCATCTACCTCGTGAACCTGCTCGATCAACCTCACAAACGGAGACTTGCCGTTTTCGCGGCGCATGCTATCGCGCCCATAAAGATTCACGATCTGCCCCAGAAGGGTAACTTCTTTGGTGCCATTGTCGGCTAGGCGTTTCACCTCATCGACGATGTCGTTGATCGGGCGACCACGCTCGCGCCCCCGTGTCTTCGGGACGATGCAGTAGGCGCAATTCATATTGCAGCCCTGCATGATCGATACAAACGCGCTGATTTTGCGCTCATCTTCCAGGTGCTGGCGGATGGCATTCTGCGATCCGGCCTCCTCCTCAAGATCGACCACGCTGCGAGGCTTAGGCCCCAAGCCCTGTTTCGAGCGTATGATGTTATCGAGGTGATCGGGTACCTGATGAAATTTCTGAGTGCCGACGACCAGGTCCAAATCCGGTAAACGTTCCAGTA
>JBCCBL010000389.1:0-1623 GCA_039034055.1 Verrucomicrobiota bacterium
CCTCCGAAAGTGCTGATGCGTATTATAATGTCAACTCAAGAGTTTCGTCTAATGATTTTCAGAGCAGAAGCTGATTTGGTTTGACTAGAAATTTGCTACTCAGCTGATCGGAAAAGCTTTAATCAGCTAGAGTTTAGCGCCGACACTAATATCAATTCTAGATGCTAGCAGATACTCCTACCCAAATGCATATGTCTTCGCGTCAACGCCGAAGGCGACCTGCAGCAATCCCTGCCTTTACCCGATGCTTCTCAATATTCTTGAAAGATTGTCTGGTAGCCTGTCTAAACCTCTTCATTTGTAAAAAATATCTTTAAGAATCCTAACGAGAACAACTATGGCTCGCGATGTCTCAACGCTGGAATTTCACAACCGGATAATAACGCTTCAATTTTTGTTGGATGCTCTCGTGGCGTTCTTAGGGCTGACATGTGGATATTTTCTGCGTTTCTACACACCGCTTAAGTATATCGGAAATGTCGGGGTGGAGCCTCCGGGTTTTACGAGTTATGCGCCGTTAATCGGATTCGGGACTCTGCTATTGCTCGCCACTTATGGCTATCTGGGCCTATATAGTTGGAAGAACTTGTTGAGGCCCCGGCGAGTCATGCCGATAATTTTAAAGGGGACATTTTTTTGGTTCATTGTATTCCTGGCGATCTCCTTAACCCTGAAGTTTGAACCCTCAGTGTCGCGTTTTTTTGCTGGATGTGCTTTTCTCTCGGTAACGCTGATCATGCTACTCTGGCATTTTCTATTCTTCCGAATACTCACTGCGGTCGAGTGGAGCAGTCGTTTGTCTCAGCGTGTCGCAATTTTGGGATGGAATGAGGATGCGGCCAAACTTGCTGATCTGATCCATCAGGATGATTCGCATCCGTATGATGTTGCCGGTGTTGTGATGACTGGGGAGGAACCCGAGAATTTACGCTGTATCTATCCGATACTCGGTGGAATATCAGATATGGAAGAGATCTTGTTGAATTCAGAAATTGATATCCTGGTCAACGCTGATTTGGACCTTCCTCGCAAAGAATTGATCGATGTGGTTCACCTCTGTGAGCGCTTCTACGTGGATGTGAAGCTCAATCCGTCGATGTTTCAGATATTCGTCTCGAATCTGCGCCTTGAGACGATTTCAGGATTACCGGTCTTAGGCCTTGAACCTCCAGCGATCAATAAACCCTGGTTTCAAGCGATTAAGCGGACAATCGACGTTTTTGGTGGGCTGGTTGGTCTAATCGGTGCATTTCCTATTATGTTAGCGTTAGCCTTGATAATTAAGAAACAAGATCCGGGACCGGTTCTATATAAACAGACGCGGATAGGGAAAAATGGTCGGCCTTTCACGATTCTGAAACTTCGGTCCATGAAGGTGAATGCGGAAGCTGAGACGGGCGCGGTCTGGGCAGTCGAGAATGATCCGCGGAGACTGCCTATCGGTGCCTTTATGCGTGAGTGGAATTTGGATGAACTTCCGCAGTTTTGGTGTGTTTTGACAGGCGACATGAGTCTAGTTGGACCGCGCCCTGAGCGTCCTGAATTGATCCGAAATTTTGAAAAGGAGATTGATCACTACAATCCCCGTCACACTGCTAAGCCAGGAATTACGGGCTGGGCTCA